>JAMONS010000001.1 GCA_027065555.1 Hyphomicrobiales bacterium
ACCTCGTCTGTTTTTTCTTTACCAAAAAGCTCCGCTTCGCTTATGCTAGCCTTATTAAAATGCTCTAGTGGCAGATATAATTTTTGCTGGGAGTGGTTAAATTCAAAAGCTAAAATATGCCCAATCAGTGCCTGCGCTACCCCGAGATGCCCCGCAACATCTCCGCTCTTAAGCTCCTGCCCATCATTGAGAATCATTGCACCATATTGAAAAAGAATAGAGCTAGTTTCACCTGCATAACCTTCAAATTGCGCCATAGATGGCATCTTGTCATTATAAAGATCAAAGCGTCGTGCTTCAATTAAGCGAATTAATGGCAGACTTGGCATATTATATTTTGTTAGCACCGAAATAACCGCATTTGCTATCGGGTTTTTCTCAATATCCCCATGTGCTTTATTTTCTAAAATATCTCGCCAATATGTTAGGCGGATTTCGCCCATTTGCGGCTCTTTCACCAAATGCGAAATGGCTGATATTTCTGCATTAAAAGCATAAAGCGCCTGCACTGCTTGTTGCTGCTTTTTTGGCAATATAAGCGTTGAGTAATATCGCTGTTTATCTTTTAGTTTTAATGAGTTAGCGATTATTTGTTTTGTCATAAGTTAAACAGCAATAAGAGCTGCTGCTAAAAGTCGTTTTTCATCTAGCAAGATATTATAGATGCTAATTGCCGCCCCTGTTGATAATGGTTCAACATAAATATTTTCTTTTGCAAGCGCTTCTCTTAGCTCTGCTTTTAACGGCGCAATATCCCTGCCCATACCAATATAAAGCAATTCAATATTATCAGCCTCATCAAATATTGGTTTGAGCATTTCAATGCTTAATTCAGATGCCGAGCCAATATCCCACGCAATAATGCCCGAGGGTAGGCACAAAATTGAACCAGAGTGCGACATATCAGCAAAGCGAAAACCTTGCTCGCCATATTCATCTATTGGCACTTGTTCGGGGTAGGATTTATTATCCCTTCCCATTAAACAACAGCGCCATCATCGCGTTTTTCAACCTTTTCTTTTTCAATATCATCACGTGATTTTACTTTGAAATATAGCAAAATTGGTGCGGCAATAAAGATAGATGAATAAGTACCAACCAACACGCCCCAAGTCATTGAAATAGTAAAGCCACGAATTACCTCACCACCAAATATCACCAGCGCCATTAATGCTAAAATTGTTGTGATAGAAGTTAGAACCGTGCGAGAAAGTGTTGCATTAATTGATTTGTTTAAAAGATCATGAATTGTGAGTTTTTTAAATTTACGCAAAAATTCACGCACCCTATCATAGACCACCACAGTGTCATTAAGCGAGTAACCAACAATGGTTAGAATGGCGGCAATGGAGGATAGATTAAACTCTAGCCCGACCAGAGAATATAGGCCTATCGTTAAGATAACATCATGCGCTAGCGCAATAATTGCCCCAACGGCAAATTGCCACTCAAACCTAAACCAAATATATACCAAAACCGCCCCAAGCGCTGAAATAACCGCAATTAGGCCTGCAATAGCTAATTCACCAGAAACGGTCGGGCCAACAGATTCTACACGTCTTATTTCGTAGGAGTCAGTCCCAAGTGCATCGCTTACGGCCTTTACAGCAACTTGTTGTGCAGTATCGCCACCCGGTTGCTCTTCAATACGAATAAGCACGTCCTCAGGCTTACCAAAGCCTTGTACTGAAACATCACCAAGCCCAAGCCCTGAAATTCTAGATCGAATATCACCAATATCTGCAACGCCATCTTTCGCTTGAATTTCAATAGATGAGCCGCCCTTGAAATCAATACCAAGATTTAGCCCCTGAGTAAAAAACAAACCCATTGAGCCAATCGCCGCTATAATAGAAAGTGTTATGGCAATTTTACGCCAAGCCATGAACGGAATTTTTGTCCCCTCAGGAATTATTCTTAGTAATTGGATTTTTAGGGTCTTAGGGCGTTTCCAGCCATACCAACGGGCGACCAAAAATAGAGTAACTAAATAAGCGGTAAACAGGGTTGATAGGATACCAAGGCTAAGGGTAACAGCAAAACCTTGAATTGGTCCTGAGCCTAAGAAGAACAAAATAACAGCCGCAATAAGCGTTGTTACATTAGCGTCAATAATAGTTGTTAGGGCTCGCTTAAAACCAGCTTCAATCGCCTGATAGACATTGCGCCCGCCAACCATCTCTTCTCTTATTCGCTCAAAAATAAGCACATTAGCATCAACCGCCATACCAACTGTTAGTACAATACCCGCAATACCCGGTAAAGTAAGAGTTGCGCCAAGCATTGAAAGTGCGCCAAGAATAAGCGTGATATTTATAGTTAGAGAAATAGTTGCAATAATGCCAAATTTACCATAAGCGCCAAGCATAAACACCACAACAAGAGCTGCACCGACAATTCCTGCTAATAGGCCAGCTGCGACTGAATCAGCACCAAGACTTGGGCCAACCGAGCGTTCTTCTATAATATCAAGCGTTGCGGGCAATGCACCAGCACGTAATAATACAGCTAAATCATTAGCACTCTCAGAGGTGAAAGAACCTTCAATTTGCCCCGAACCACCAGTTATCGGAGATTGAATAACAGGAGCTGTAATCACCTCATTATCAAGCACAATAGCAAAACGATTTCCAACATTTGCAGAAGTTATTTCTCCAAAAAGGATTGCCCCACGTGTATCAAAACGAAATGAAACAATCGGCTGGTTAGTTTGCGGATTAAAGCCCGGTTGCGCATCAACCAAAGATTCACCGCCCAAAGCTACTTCTTCAAATAAAAGTTCTAGGCCGCCATCTTGCGAAGGCAAAATCATTGTGCCAATAGGCAATCCCTGAATTTGTGCTTGTTGAGGACTTAGTCCATTATAAACCATATGAAAAGTTAAGCGGGCGGTTTTTGAGATAAGGTCTTTTAGACGCTGGCTATCATCAAAACCGGGAACTTGCACCAAAACTCTATTCGTGCCTTGTCGCTGAATAACAGGCTCAGTTGTGCCCAATTCATCAATTCTTTTGCGAATAACCTCGATTGATTGCGTAACGAGAGATGATACACGCTGATCAATTCCCTCTTTAGTTAAGCTAAGTGTAATCCTACCATCTGCTCTCTTTGCTATTTCAACTTCTTTTACTCCGCCAGAAAGCATATTATTGGGCGTAAATATGCCCCCATTCTCTGGTGTTTGTAGAATCTCAAGAGCCTCAAGTGCCGCACTAAGATTATCAGAGTCGGTTAATTCGATAGTTATACTAGTATCATTCGTAGTAATAAGATTACCAATACCATTATCATTGGCCAGAATTGAGCGAGCTTCACGGCGCAAGCTTTTTATGCGCTCGCTAACAATATCCTCTCGGTTTACCTGCAATAAGAGATGCGAGCCGCCCTGCAAATCAAGACCCAAAACTATTTTATTTTTAGGCAGGAAATCAGGAAAATTTTCCAAAGCCTCATCTGATACAAAATTGGGCAGGGTAAACAAAATCCCCATTAAAGTAACAATGGTAACTATAAAAAAACGAAATGGAGAAAATTGTAGCATTTTAGGCTCTTATTAAAAGAAAAATTGATTAAACTCTGTCATTCTGAACGCAAGTGAAGAATCTTTTACTCTAGTTTTAAGATGCTTCGGCTGCGCTCAGCACGACAATGGGATTGCTCAGCGTGACAAATAAATTATTTCTTATTATCGTTTACTGGAGTAGGCTTTGAGCGCACATCAGTAATCATGGTGCGAACAACTTTTACTTTCACGCCTTTGCTGATTTCAACTTCAAGATCATCACCATCAACAACCTTGGTAACTTTACCAACAAGACCACCATTAGTAACAACAGTATCACCACGAACAACTGCCCCTAACATTGCTTGGTGCGCTTTGGCACGTTTTTGCTGTGGTCTGAAAATTAGAAACCAGAAAATTACGATAAGAATAATAATTGGAGCTAGACTTGATAGAATATCGCCGCCGCCAGTTCCTGTTGCCTGTGCAAAGGCAGGTGAAATAAACATATTTTAATCCCTTTATTTGTCAATTTAATTTAGTTACATCCATATAGGTGAGATTTAGTGATTTTGAAAGAGTAAAGTTGCTCTTAAGCAAGGAAAATCTAATGGGTAAAAAACATAAATATAATAAAATAATAAATGCGCTTAGTGATATTTCAACAAGCATAAATAATTTGCAAGGCAATTCTAATAAGATTAAAACCTCTTTGAATAATAGCGATGCTTATTATTTCGACAAACTATCTAACTCATTGATTCCTATTAATAATGTTAATAGCGTGTCCTATGATTTATTACTTGGCATTGATCATGCCAGCAATATTTTATTGCAAAATACCAAGCAATTTGCCGATGGCTTTAGCGCCAATAATGCGCTTTTGTGGGGCGCTAGGGGCATGGGAAAAAGCTCTTTAATAAAAGCTGCGCACGAAAAAATTTGTTCTGAAAAAAAACAAAACAACAAAAGATTGATTTTAATTGAGATAAATCGAGAAGATTTAAGCGCTTTGCCGCTCCTTATGCGCTCTTTGGCAAAAATTGAGGAGCGGTTCTTAATTTTTTGTGATGATCTTAGCTTCGATAAGAATGAAACTAGCTATAAATCACTAAAAACCGTGCTTGATGGCGGTCTTGAAGGACGGCCAAAAAACGTGCTGTTTTATGCAACATCTAACCGCCGCCATCTTATGGCTCGTGAAATGATTGAGAATGAAAGCTCTACCGCTATAAATCCGGGTGAAGCCGTTGAGGAAAAAGTTTCACTTTCTGATAGGTTTGGTCTTTCTCTAGGCTTTCACCATTGCGATCAGGAAACCTATTTGAAAATGGTAGAAAATTACGCCAATCATTATAAAATAAAATTTGAAAAAAGCGAGTTGCGAGCAAAAGCCATTGAGTGGGCGGCAACTCGTGGTGCTCGCTCGGGGCGTGTTGCTATTCAATTTGTGCGCCATATTGCAGGGGAAATGGGCAAAAAAATTGATGCTTAGAGTCTGATTTAAGACCCAAAATTAATATATAACTACTGCTTAACTAAAGTTCGCAAAAATAACTTACATCTTTTCCATTTTCATAGACTTCAAAACTTACTTCTGCTTCATACCCGTCTTTTAGCATATTTAATATAACTCCTGCTGCAACTTTTGATAGATTTATATCATATCCGCCGCACGAATCTAAAATTGCTATACATTTACGTCCCGAAAGTTCCCTACATTCTTCATAGTCAGTCCATGCTTTAAATGTAGCGTCCTCAATATATATTTCCACCTCAACGGCAAAGGACATTGTTGCTGCTAAAACAACGAAAATGAATGATAAGAAAGTTTTTTTAACTAATGGGTACACAAACACGAGTGCGCTCTTTCATTTTTAATATTTAATTTACCTTGGGTCTAGTTTACATAAATATCCTGCAAATCTGCCATCTTTTATAATATTTATGTCAATGCTCTCTCCACGGTTTATAGCCGCAATCAAACCATCAAAAATTGCATCTGTACTATAAATATCATATCCGCCACAATCATCATAAATCGAGACACAATTAGCAAATTCGTTATTAGCTGCTGTGCATTCGCCCATTGAAGTCCAACCAGGGGAGTTAGCCCTTTTGGTAGCAAAATCTACTTTTAGAGCGCTGGCACTAAGAACTGCACCAAAATTAATTCCAACCGCTAAAATAATTGCGGTGCTTACACGTTTTATATCCATTATTTTTCCACTTGTTTATGTAAAATTACGCTTGAAAACTAACAAGCAGAATCAATATATAACAAGTTTTATTATTGTCCATCACCCAATTGGGTGAGAGAATACAACATTTCGTAAATAAGTAAGTTTAATTATATCACGGTTAACTAGCTAACATCGGAATAGGGTCAACTGGTGTTGCGCCTTTGCGTAGTTCAAAATGTAATTGTGAGCTAGTTACAGATCCAGTTTGTCCCGCAAGCCCAATCGCATCACCACGCTGCACAATATCGCCCTTAGCAGTAGTTATTTGCGATAGGTGTGCATAAGCTGAAACATAGCCATTTTCATGTTTAATTAAAATAAGATTGCCATATCCTTCAACAGCAGAGCCAACATAAATTACTGTTCCTGTAGCTGCGGCTCTAATTGCTGAGCCCTGTTCAACTGCAATATTAATGCCAGTGTTTTTTGAGCCTGCAAAATCAACAATTACTTTGCCTTTAGCTGGCCAGCGGAACTTATCTGAATTTATTGCACTAGCAGTTTTTGTGACAACTGGTGTGGGTTTTTGTACTGGTTGCGCAACTACTGGTGCTGGTTTTGGCGCCGCCCTTGGTGCAGGTGCAGCTTGAACAATAGCAATTGGTGCTTTCACAGGAGCTTTTGCTACCAAGAGATCACTACGCCCTGGGATTGCAACTTTTTGCCCAACTCCAATTTTATCAGCAGAAGACAGGCCGTTTGCAGAAACGATTTGCGTTACAGTTACATTATATTTTCTGGCTATTGAAAATAATGATTCACCTGATTCAATCGTATGGAAATACGAGTTAGCAGGGGTTTTTGCAACTAATGTTGGTGTAACATTCGATTGAACTGGTGTTTGCATAGATTGTGCGGGCATATTATTCTTGCTCCTATTACTTAGACTATTGAGGCTATTGGAATTAATGGGTTTAGTTAAAGCTGGTAAATTACTAGATAGAACATTGGAATTTACTATCGGCGTACTGATTTGATTAGTCCCCTGCTCAATAAGACTTCCAATATTTGCTGGCGGCAAATATTTGGCTGGTGATGTTGCAACCAAAATATCATTGTTTAGAGGGGAGATTAATGACCCCGGCATAGCCTGACTTTGATTTCCTGCTATAGTATTTGTTGCAGCTGTTGCGATTGAATAATCAATCGCTGAACCGCCTAAAGATCTATCTCCTATAACACAGCCCGACAATGATGTTGCTGCAACTATCATGGTTGAGATAGAAATGGCTCTTATAATCAACTTTTTGTTAGATTGCTTATTAAACATAAAATTACTCATTATACTACTTACGCCAACTTGAATTAAATTGAACATAATGCGTTAAGGTAAAGATGAGTTTAATTGCTAAGCTTAATTTTTAGTTACTAATGATTTTAAGACAAAACCTGATTATTGACTACGATATTTTCCACTAACTAATGACGATAGCCTGATTAAACCATGTTCGCTATATAGATAATCATCATCAATACGCTCAACACGAGTAATTATTTGGCGCTGATCAGGTTCACCAACCGCCGCCACCAATATGCCACCATCATTTAGTTGATCTAATAATAGTTCTGATATTTCTTTCACTGATCCGCCAAGTAAAATACGACAAAATGGTTGATGTCCACCAAGACCCAGTAATCCATCAAGATTAAAACCTACAACAGAATTAGTGCCAGCTTTTGACCAATTCTTTTCAGCAAATTTTGCTAAATCACCAATGCGCTCTAACGTAAAAACTCGTTTTGCCATACATGCTAATAGGGCTGAGCAATATCCCGAGCCAGTACCTATTTCTAATATTTTTTCAGCGCCCTCAGGCTCAAGCGGTACTAATAGGTCAGCTAAATGAGTTGGTGAGCTTATTGATTGTGAATGAATAAGAGGTAATGTTTTATCCCGATAGGCATGAATAAGGTAATCATCAGGGATAAATGCTTCATGGGGCACTATTTCAAAAGCCCTTAAAATTGCTTTATCAACTATTCCATGTTGGCGCAAAGACAGAATAAGCGAGGCTTTTGCCATTTGTATATTCTCAAAAACCTCATCATCATTCACTTGATTTTTCTACCTAATTTGATTTTCCCCTGTAGCTTCTGGCTCATTATTGTATCGCTTTGTTGCAGTAATAAAGGCGTTACAATTATTGAATGTTCGTGGTGTAGCGCATGAAAATCATGCCCCTCATCAAGTGGCAATGGGGTTTTTGGAATGGTAACAAAAAACTTACCCTCATTTTTAGAAGCATAATGGCTAAAAGGAGAGATTGAAAAACGCTGATGCGGTACGATTTGCACATCAGGCTCTCTTTCCTGTTCAGCGATTGGGAAATTAACATTATAATATGTGCCATTGCCGTGATGTTCTTTAATTAGCGCCCGCACAATATCGGCACCATGATCAATCGCACAATCCCAATTTATATCAGTGTTGCCCATATAATCATAGGCTTGGCTAAGCCCAATCCCTAAAGCGCCTTGCAATGCCCCCTCACGAGCTGCCGCTAATGTGCCAGAACAATGAATAATATCTCCCAAATTTTGCCCGTGATTAATTCCCGACAGGATAATATCTGGCTTTTTATCTTTCAAAATATGAGTGCAGGCAATTACCACACAATCAGCAGGTGTACCATCTATCGCAAATATATTATTTTCGATTTGCTCTAAACTTAATTCAGTGCCAAGCGTAAAGCGATGCCCTGCCCCGCTTTGGTTATCTTGTGGTGCAACAACCCACACATCATCTGAAATTTGTGCAGCAATCTCTTGCAAATGTTTGATGCCAACAGCATTTATGCCATCATCATTAGAAATTAAAATACGTGGGCCTTTGCTCATGATGTAGCACTAATGGATTTTATACCACCCATATAAGGCACTAAAACATCTGGAATAGTAATTGAGCCGTCCCCCTGCTGATAATTTTCCATCACCGCAATAAGTGCCCGACCAACCGCAACACCAGAGCCGTTTAGCGTATGCACAAATTGCGCTTTTTTATTTTCATCACGATAGCGAGCATTCATGCGCCGTGCTTGCCAATCTCCTGCGATTGAAACAGAAGAAATCTCACGATAGGCATTTTGCCCTGGAAGCCAAGCCTCAATATCATAAGTTTTTTGCATTGAATAACCAGTATCACCAGCACAAAGCAGCATTGTTCTAAAAGGAATATCCAGCTTTTTCAAAATTCCCTCAGCCGCACCTAACATACGTTCATGCTCGGCTTTAGACTTATCGGGCGTAGTAATTGCTACCATTTCAACCTTATTAAATTGATGCTGGCGTATCATGCCTCTGGTATCTTTGCCAGATGACCCTGCTTCAGATCGAAAACATGGCGTTAGAGCGGTAAAGCGTAGTGGTAAATCTTGCTCTGCTAAGATGCTTTCACGCACCATATTTGTTAGTGGTACTTCTGAAGTTGGTAATAACCAACGCCCATCTTTAGTTTCAAAAGCATCATCGGCAAATTTTGGTAATTGCCCAGTGCCAAACAACGCCTCTGAGCGCAATAACAATGGCGGTACAACTTCCAAAAATCCGTTTTTTATTTGCTCATCTAGCATAAATTGCCCTAATATCCGCTCTAAGCGAGCTAAAAGACCCTTAAGCACTACGAAACGAGAGCCTGCCATTTTAGCAGCCGTTTCAAAATCCATTTGCCCTAATGTTTCGCCAAGTTCAAAATGTTGTTTTGCAACATAGTTAAATTTTCTTGGCTCAGAAAAACGGGAGAGTTCGACATTATCGCTCTCATCAGCGCCATCTGGCACATCATCAGCTAGGATATTGGGTAGCACTGCTAGTGCATCGTTAAGCGCTTCGCTTTGCTGGCGCTCTTTCTCTTCACCTTGCTGAACTTCAGATTTAAGATTGGCAACTTCTTGCATTAGCTCTTGTGCTTTTGCTTCGTCTTTTTGCGCTTTTGCCTGTCCGATTTGTTTTGATTTAGCATTACGCTGTTCTTGCGCTTCATTGAGCGCTAGAATGGTGGTTTTTCTTACATCATCTAGTTGCAATAGGTTCGTTGATTCTGGCTCAACACTACGCCTAGCTAGAGCTTTATCAAAATTCTTAGGGTTTTCTCTTATCCATTTTATATCAAACATTTTATCTCTCTTTTATGCTTGTCGGCTCTTTTATTTTTGCCGCCGTTGGTCGCTAACGCTCCCGTCCCCGGCACCCCCGCCGTTTATTCTTTTCCCATGCTATATTGCTGGGTTGCCTTCTTTATGCTTGTCGCCGTTGGTCGCTTCGCTCCCGACCAGAGCCTGCCCCGTGCTTGACACGGGGACACCCCGCCATTTATTCTTTTTCCATTCTATATCTAGATAGTTTGCTCTTTATTCTTCAAAGCTGCTTCTTTTTTAGCTCTGCGACGCTCTACCATTTTCACCGAAAGAATAGAAACCTCGTAGAGCAGTAATAAAGGTAGGGCAAGACCAATTTGTGAAATTGGGTCTGGTGGAGTTAAAAATGCCGCTACAAAAAGAATAGCTACAAACGCATATTTACGCCAAGATTTTAGCTTTTTTGAATCAACAACATCAATCGATGCTAATAATGTCAGCACTATTGGTAATTGAAAGCAAATTCCAAAGGCAAATATTAAGGTCATTATTAGGCTTAAATATTCAGAAACACGGGGCAACATTTCAATGGTTGCGCCGCCTGTTGCCGTCACCTCTTGCGAGAGGAAAAAGCTTAGGGCAAGCGGCATTACTCCATAAAACATCACTGACGCACCAATAACAAACAGGACAGGAGTTGCCAGCAAATAGGGCAGAAAAGCCCCCTTCTCATTCTTATATAGACCCGGAGCAACAAAGGCGTATATTTGAGCGGCAAGAATAGGAAAGGCCGCAAATAAAGCTGCAAAAAGCGCAACTGAAAGTTTTGTGAAGAAAAATTCTTGCGGAGCGGTATAAATTAGGCGCACGCCTTCAATCGAGCCTGCGGCTCTTTCAAACGGACTTAGCAAATATAAGAATATCTGATCTGCAACAAAGAAAAACCCAATAAATAATACAACAATCGCTATTACTGAAAAAATCAAACGTTTACGCAATTCAACAAGATGCTCTAAAAGAGGCGCTTCTGATGATGCCATTCCATCATCTATTATTTCAACATCTGCATCTGGCTCAACAGCTTTCACTGGAACGTCATATTTTTTAGCCAGATCTTTCTTGCTTTTTGAGGTCTTTTTATTATTTTTCTTAGCCATAAAATTCTAACTTCTATTCAGATTTAGTTGCAGCTTTTGCTGTCTTTTTAGTAGAGGTTTTGCGTTTGGTAGTTTTTTTAGCACTAGTCTTGGCTTTAGTCTTGGCCTTAGTAGTGGGCGAGCTAGTAGCTTTCTTGTTAGTTTTTTTACTGCTTTTTGCTGCTGACTTTTTGGTAACTGCCTGCTCTGCTTTTTCTTTTGCTTTTTCTTTTGCTTTTACTTCTGCTTTAACTTTATTTGCGGCAGTGGTGCTAGTTACGCTTGCCGCCATGCTTGCTCTTGCAGCGCTTACTTCTTCTGTCTTAGAATCTACTTCTGGCTTAGATTTTGCACTAGCCGCCTTAATATCATCATAGACATTTGTCGCATCAAAGCTGTTAGATCCCATCGCTCCACTTGGCTCAACAGATCCATCTATATTGATTTTGTTAAATTCTTTTTCAATGTCGGCGTGAGTATCACTAAACGGTTGGGAGATGGATTTTTTGATATCTTTAATATCATCAAGCGCTGCAACCTTATTAAGCTCGCCTTTGAAATCATTGCCCATACGACGCACTTTACCAACCACACGGCCAATATTGCGTAATAAAAGCGGTAGATCTTTTGGCCCAACGATAATCAGTGCGGCAGCCGCAACGATCATCATTTCGGGCCAGCCAAAACTTAACATAGTCTATCCTTTATTGTCAGCATAAGCGATTAGCTACAAGACTTAATAGACTTAAGCGTCTTTGTCTTTTTTGACAGTTTCAGCGTCTTTTTCGCTCTTAGCTGTTGCATCAATAGTTTCCATTGGCTTATCTGGATCGTCTTTCAAGCCTTTTTGAAACGATTTAATGCCGTTCGCTACTTCACCCATCATTCCAGCGATTTTACCTCGCCCAAATAATAAAAGTACTGCAACAACGATGATTAGGATTCCCCATGGTCCAGGATTCATTTGATATTCTCCACTAGTTACTTAAAGCCATTATGGCTACTCTATAATACAGATATTGCTATTCTTGGTCAAAAACAAGGACATGTTGCATATTTATTCGTAAAAAGACATCACTACCAACAAGAAAGTTTGGATCTGAGCGTTGTCTAACACTAATTAGTTGCTCCATATGCTCCACTTGCACTTCGTATATATCTACCCCAAGCGCTTCTCTTTTTGAGATTAGGCGACCTCTTGTCCCGGGTTTTTTATCATACATTTCAATGGCATCAACAGGTCTAATAACAATAATAACTTTTTGCCCATCTGCTTTTTTTGGTGTTTTAATTGCTCCAAGCGGGGTTTCAACTTGGCCATTTTTAACCATGCCAGTAATTTCACTAATCGGCGAAAGAAAACGTGCAACTTCAATATCAATAGGGTGATGATAAACATTAATTGAACTATCATTTTGTATAACTTGGCCATTTCTAAGCAAAATTATCTTATCACCCAACAACATTGCCTCTTCTGGGTCGTGCGTTACAATGATAGTTGTGGCATTTGTTTCTCTTAAAACAGCCAAAGTTTCGGCTCGAACAGCTTCACGCATTTTTGAATCAAGACCCGAAAATGGCTCATCTAACATTATAACACCGGGGCGTGGTGCAATGGTTCTTGCTAAAGCTAGTCTTTGTTGTTGCCCACCTGATAGCATATGCGGATAATCATTTTCTCGCCCACTAAGACCAACCCGCAATAGAGCCGCATTTGCTTGACGGTATTTTTCAGTGTTTTTTAGGCTTGATAGTCCAAATGCCACATTTTCTAACAAGGTGAGGTGCGGGAAAAGCGCAAAATCTTGGAACATCAAGCCAACGCCTCGCTTTTGCGGCTCTAAATTATAATTAGCGTCAGAAACTACGGTTTTATTAATAGAAACAGTGCCTGAATTAATTTGCTGAATACCTGCAATAATACGCAAAATTGTAGATTTTCCAGAACCAGATTCTCCTAATAAGCAAACAATTTCTCCCCTAAGCAAAGTTAAATCAAGTTGATTGAGTATTTTTTTACCACCCAATATGACATCAACTTTGTCAAAACTTATGGTAGAGGCAAAACTAACACCTGCAGTGCCCCGCCTACCCCACCTTAAGTTAGAGGGTTTGGGATTATCAATATTTACTTGATCATTTTTAATTTGAGAATTCATTGTTCTTCTTCATCAAACTCATCTAACGGATCTTCATCATCACGAAGAGGCCCATCAAATGGCATTGGGATTTGTAAATTAGATGGCAATCTATTTGATAATAATCCTGATCCTTTAAGTTCTTCAAGGCCGGGTAAATCAGCAAGGCTTTCTAGAGAAAAATGATCTAAAAATTCAGCAGTAGTGCCATAAGTCACAGGGCGACCCGGTGTGCGGCGGCGACCACGCATCTTAATCCACCCTGCCTCCATTAAAATATCAAGCGTTCCTCGCCCTGCTGAAACCCCTCTTACCTCTTCAATTTCAGCACGAGTTGTTGGCTGGTGATAGGCAATGATGGATAGGGTTTCTAATGATGCACGTGATAGGGGGCGAGTTTCAACATTATCTTTTCGAAGCAAGTATGAAAGATCATCAGCAGTGCGAAAAGCCCATTCATCTGCTCGCTTGACCAAATTAACTCCCCGCCCCTTATAAAGCTTAGCTAATTTTTCAAGCAAGGCTTCAATATTGGCCATATCGCTTAAATATGGTTGCAAATCTTTAGGCGCAACTGGTTTTTCAGAGGCAAAAATTAGCGCCTCAATTATACGCAAATTTCTCAGCTCTAAATCAGGCCTATCATCTTCACTCATTTGATTATTTACTGTTTCGCTAGTCATTTTTTCTCATATCAATTATTTTTAGCACGGCGCATCAATAATGGCTTAAAATGCGCCGATTGTTTTAGTTCTACATGCCCTTCACGCACTAATTCAAGGGAGGCAGTAAAACTAGATGCAATTATTGTGGTATAATCTTCTTCTTTCGCTAAATATTTAATTAGATAATTATCTAAAGAAACCCAATCCATATTATCACCTATTAGACGTTGCAAAATTTCTCGTGCGTCTTGCAATGCCCAAACGTTTCGTCTTTTTGGGGCATAGTTTGATTTTATATTTTTTTCTCTTTGCTCAGAATATGCTTTGAGTAAATCATAAAGATTTGCTTCATAGGTTTGCGAATTAGTTATTATTATTTGCTCTGGTGCACCCCGAGCAAATATTTGTCTGCCCAATCTTGCTCGATTGATTAGTTGATCTCCAGCATTGCGCATTGCCTCAAGACGCTTGAGGCGAAATTGCAACATAGCCGCTAACATCTCACCGCTTGGTTCGTCATCTGATGGAGCTTGTGGCACCATAAGGCGACTTTTCAGGTAAGCAAGCCATGCCGCAACTACCAAATAATCAGCAGCGATATCTATGCGGCTTTTTCTAATTTTTTCTATAAATTCAAGATATTGCTCAGCCAGCGCTAAAATAGAGATATTTGCTAAATCAACTTTTTGTTTGCGGGCAAGATCTAACAATAGATCAAGTGGGCCCTCATAACCCTCTATGTCCACATACATAACACTGCTATCTTGCATAACACTGCTATCTTGCATAGCACCACTATCATTTTGAGTGGTCTGTTCTTGCTCTAGCCAATCTTTATTATCACTTACCATAATTGCTTTTATAAAATTTAGTGATAAATGCAAATATTTTTATGACATATTAGCAATTAGGTAAAAAAACTTGGACAAGTTTGACTTAATAAACTAACAAAAACACCTAATATTTTAATTTTGAAGGTTATTAATCAGTACGAACGAAACAATCACCACCCGCTTGCTTGAGGTTATTACATAATTGATTAGCTGATGTTACAGAATCTGCTGGAATGCGTACACGGTAATAAATTCCTCTATCACCAAGATCTGCTCGTTGCACTTCAAGCGAGCTAGAGCCAAGAACCGAAGAAAACCTTCTTTGAATTTCACTAAGAGATTTTCTTGCAGTCTCCTCAGATCGTTGTGATGAAACTTGAACGTAAGCAGCGGCGCTTGTTCCAGATGCAGAGCCTGTTCCAGATGCAAGACCTGTAGTAATAATTTGAGCGCTTGGAGTAGTTGCTATACTCTGACTTGCTGAATTTGCTAATAAGTTCACCGCTCCTGAGTTTGTTGACGGTGCGCTTGTAACAATAGGAGTAGCAGGGCGTAAAACAGGGGTTGGTGCGACAGCAACAGCAGTTGGGGCTGGAGCTGGGGTTGTTACTATTTCAATTTGAGGTGATTGCCCAGAAGTAACGGGTTGATTTGCTTGCAAGGCAGCAGCATTTGTTGAGTTAGCTGGCAGGGCAGGCACATTTGGGCGATCAACTGGCAATGCCTCACTCCCCGCTCTAGCACTATCGCCACTGATGATTGTGCCATCTGGCCGCACTGTTACCGTGCGAACTTTGCGATTAGCAATCCCTGACGGGGTGATTTCGCTAGTTGCAATTACTCTTGCTATTGGGTCGTTATTTAAGCTTTCATCACGAGAAACAAGTTGCTCAGATTCAGTGGAGTTAGCTTCACCTGAAAGCTTATCCATAACTACTGATTGCGATGTATTATCCGTAGCAGTTGCTTGTGGTATAATTTTTTCTGGAGTGCCATCGGCGCTAAGAACTGGTATTGTGCCATTATTATCATCTTGATTAAGGTAATAGTAAACACCAAAACCTCCAGCCAATAAAATCGCTCCCGCAACTGATGGCCCTAAAATTGAACGTAGAAAAGAGGATTTTTGTGGCTGGTTTATTGCTTGATATTCATCAATGTTTTGTGTCGTCTGGCTTTGTGCTGACTGCAAAGAGCTTTCTGGATTTTGGCTATCTGTAGCGGCAGCTAAAATAGCTGATTCTGCTTCAAATGATGCCTCATCACTAGAGTTAGAAGAATTTTCAAAATTCATATCTGATATAACAGGTTCTGGAATTTTTTGAGGTTTTGCATTGTCACGAACGGCTTCGCCAATTAGGTTTTCAATTTCCGTAAGTGGATCAACTTCTTGTTCTTGTGCAATAGGGCTAACATCTTCAATCACTTGCGGAGTAACCAAAGAGACAGGTTGTTCGATTTGCTCAGCGCTAATTTTTATAGCACTTTCTTCGCCCAAATCAATAATTGGATCATTTGCAAAACTATCCGCTGTTGATTCTAAGTCTGGCTGAGGCTGTTCAATCTCATCTTGCACATTGAAAGAATCGTATTTCTCTTCTAAAGAATTTGCAAGTGAATCCGTCGCCTCTTGCGCTTCAACTTCTTGCGCTCCAGCCTCTTGCACCCCAAGCTGTGCAAAAATAAGATCTGCTATTGGGTCTGCGCCCTCTTTTGCACCCTCAAGCGGACTAAGGAATTCTGGCTCATTTGCTACTTCTATTGTTTGCGCAACAATTTCCTCTTCAAAAGCGTCAACTGTTAGGCTTTGCTCATTAACATCTATTTCATTTGCAACTATTTCTTTTGCTGAACGAGTAACACTTAATCTCTCGCTAGCACTTAAAACATTGTCTAGGCTCTTATCGATTTGGGTAATTGGAGTTTGTTCATTATCTAAAATAATCTCGCTTTTATCCATAAAAGCTTCATCATTAGCAGCTGGCATAAGAGATTCTTGTGATTGATTATTTCCATCACGTGCATCATCAGCCATCAAACGTGCTAATTCTGCAATTAAATCATCGGACTCATTTGTCTGTTCAAAATCTTTTGACATACGCACCGTACCCATCTTTATACACCTTTTACTTAATTAATTCAAAAAACCTAAAATTTGGTATGGTTTTGTTTTACACAGCAATGTGCCTGAATTATGAAAGTTTTTCTGGTGCGTTAACCCCTAATATTGCCAATCCGCTTTTTAATACCACATTTACAGCATGAACTAAAGCCAATCTTGTTAAAGTTACATTCAAACTATTTGCATTAACAAATCGTAAATTTGGGTTTTCTTTTCCCTTCGTCCAAAACTTATGCAGCCCTTTGGCAACCTCATGAATATAAAAGGCAATTTTGTGTGGTTCATGCGCTTTTGCGGCTATTGCAATTAATCTTGGATATTGCGCAATTATACTAATTAGCTCTAGCTCTTCTGGCGAGCTAGCTAATGAGAGATCTGCTTTTTTTAATGCCGCCTCCCCTATATCCATGTCTGGCAACTCTTTTTTGGCAGTTCTAAAAATCGAACAAGCTCTCGCATGAGCATATTGTACATAAAAAACTGGATTGTCGCGAGTTTGCTCTTTTACCAAAGCAAAATCAAAATCTAGCGGTACATCATTGCGTCTAAACAACAACATAAAGCGCACTGCGTCTGATCCAACCTCATCAACTACTTCTGCTAATGTCACTAATTCACCTGAGCGCTTTGACATTTTTATCTGCTGACCATTACGAAGAAGGCGGACAAGCTGGCAAATTCGTACATCAACATCCGCCTCCCCATCTGAAATAGCTTTAACTGCTGCTTTTAAGCGTTTTATATAGCCCGAATGATCTGCACCGAGTACCACAATTTGATGATTGAAGCCACGTATGTATTTTTCTCTATGATAGGCAATATCAGAAGCAAAATAGGTGTATGAGCCATCAGACTTTACTAATGCCCTATCAGTGTCATCGCCAAAATTTGATGCTCTAAAAAGCGTTTGTTCCCTATCTTCCCAATCATCAGGTGTCTTACCCTTTGGTGGCTCTAATTTGCCTTGATAGACCAAATCTTGTTCTTCTAACCAAGCAATGGTTTTGGCAATTTCGCCATTTTCCCCGTGCAAGGTCTTTTCTGAAAAGAAGACCTCGTGCTTAATATTTAACTTTGCTAAATCTTGCTTGATAAGATTAAGCATCGCATCAAGCACTCGTGATTTAACCAATTCTAGCCATTGTTTTTCAGGCATATCTAACAAAGTTTTGCCAAACTCGCTAACAAGCGCTTGCCCCACTGGCACTAAATAATCACCCGGATATAGGCCTTGTGGGATTTCTCCAATATCTTCGCCCAATGCCTGTTTGTAGCGCAAAAATACGGATTTTGCTAAAACATCGACCTGCCCGCCAGCATCATTGACGTAATATTCACGTGTTACATCATAGTTGACAAATTGCATTAATGAGGCGAGCGCATCACCAAAAACCGCACCCCGAGTATGTCCAACATGCATAGGCCCTGTTGGATTGGCTGAAACATATTCAATATTGACCTTTTCCCCTTTGCCAATATCAGAGCGTCCATATTCACTTCCAAGCTCAAGAATTGAGGCTAATACCTGATGCCAAACATGGCTTTTCAGCCTTATATTGATAAATCCGGGTCCTGCAATTTCTACTGATTTTACATCTTCATCTTGTTCAAAAAACTCAACAATTTTGGCCGCTATTTCACGAGGATTTTTGCCTAAAGGCTTGGCAATAACCATCGCAGCATTAGTTGAAAGATCGCCATGCGTGCTATCACGAGGCGGTTCAACAACAATGCGATCTAGTAAAGCTTTGGGCAATGTTTCACTAGAAAAAGATTGCTCGATTGCTTTTGCTACACGTATTGAAAAAATTGTAAAAATATCCATAATTTAATCCATAAAAGAAGCTGGCCTGCCGATTAACTAAAATTTGGGCTTTCGTCAAACAAAGTTTGATATAATTCAATCGTATAGGGGTCGGTCATGCCAGCAATATAGTCGCAAATTACTCTTGCTTGCTTGGCTTTGCCATTTGCCTTTTCATATTTAACCTGCCAGTTTTTGGGCAATGTTGGCTTTTCCAAAAGCCTATCAAATAATTTTGCTAACATTTTTTCTGCTTGTTTCACGGGCTTTGCTACTGTTTGAGAATTATAGACTTTTTCTAACATGAATTTTTTCAAGAGCTTTTCTTGCTTAGCAAACTCATTAGAAAAGCAAATTAAAGTGCACTCCGAATGACGAATATCGGCAACATTTTGAGGGTCTAATTCAGCAATAAGTTGATTTGAAGTTACAATTACATTTTCTATAGTTTGGGTAATCAGCCGCCTTTGCACCTCATGAGCTTGGCGATTTTGCTCAATTTTTGGATATTCTTTAAGCACCTGCTTGGCAATATCCCCAACCATTGGCACATCACATAATTGCTCAATACTAATAATATTAGCACGCAAAGCATCATCTATATCGTGCGAATTATAGGCTATATCATCAGCAATGGCGGCAATTTGCGCTTCTAACCCTGCATGAGTTTTATATTCTAGACCTTTGATTAGATTGATTTTCTCAGAATCAGTGATATTTGTGATTGGCCCATTATGTTTTAATATGCCCTCTAGCGCCTCCCATGTAAGGTTTAAACCATCATGTTGAGCATAATGGTTTTCTAATTTTATAACGGTGCGTAAAGCCTGCAAATTATGATCAAAACCGCCCCATTGTTTCATTCCTTCATTTAGCACTCTCTCCCCCGCATGTCCGAATGGTGGGTGCCCGAGATCATGCGCCAAAGCTATTGCTTCGGCTAAATCTTCGTTCACCGCTAATGCCCGTGCGATTGAGCGAGCAATTTGGCTAACCTCTAAAGTATGCGTTAGGCGAGTTCTATAGTGCGTGCCCTCATGGTGCAAAAAAACTTGCGTTTTATGTTGCAAACGGCGAAAGGCGGTTGAGTGGATTATTCTATCTCTATCTCTTTGAAATTCAGATCGAGTTGGACTATTATTTGTTGCATAGGTTCGCCCCAAAGATTTACTAGGATTTGAAGCATAAATTGCTTTTTTTGGATATGTTTGTAAATCTGCCCTTTTCATTTCGCCCTTTTAGCCCTATTTTAGATTAAACAATATGGATATTCTTATGACAGATAAAATAGATATTTCAAACAAAGTTAGTTTAACAGATAATGCAGCAAAGCAAATTGCTAAAATTATTGCTAAAGAGCCAAATGGCACTGTATTACGCATTAGCGTAAATGGCGGCGGTTGTTCGGGCTTTTCTTATGAATATAATTTGGTGCAAGAAAGCGCAAATGCTGATGATTTAGTATTAGGCGAAAAGAGCGCTATTGTTTTAATTGATTCTATGTCGTTAGAATTTATGGGAGGGTCTGAAATTGATTTTA
>JAMONS010000002.1 GCA_027065555.1 Hyphomicrobiales bacterium
ATTATACAAACATATTAATACTAAATCAGGCTCGGTTGCAAATAGCAATTTAGATTAAGTTTATGGTGTTTTTGAATGATTTTTCTTAAAAGCGTAGTAGAGCATCAGCAATTAGTCGGATTTCTCCCATTAAGCCTTGCCCATATTTCTAAAAATCAAACTGCCCCTTCTTGAACATATACATAACCTCAAAACCTTTGATTGTTGCGTTAGCGGTTTTCAAAGATTTGAACCTGCGAACAGGATTAATTAGCCGTTTCAGTTTACCGTGATCTGCTTCAACCCTATTGTTCATATATTTAACGCGTCGGTGATATAAATCCTTGGAACACTTGCCTTCCTTCTTTAGTTTATTGATAGCCTCAATATATGAAGGCGCTTTATCTGTGTTGATGGTTAGGGGCTTCTCCCAGTCCTTAAGTCCCTTCAACGCCTTCTTTAGAAAGCGATAAGCTAACTTTGCATTACGTCTAGTCGATAAATAAAAGTCAACAGTGTTGCCCTCTTTATCAATCGCACGAGATAAATAAACCCATTTACCTTTGACTTTAATATAGGTTTCATCAACTTGCCAGCTGATGCCTGACTTTGGTCGCCAATGCCATTTTAAACGCTTCTCCATTTCTGGAGCATACTTTTGAACCCAACGGTAAATTGTTGAATGATCAACATTAACGCCGCGTTCACTGAGCATTTCTTTTAGTTCACGATAGCTTATCCCATATTTACAATGCCAGCGAATTGCCCAGATAATAATGTTATACTGAAAATGGCGATGCTTAAATAAATTCATGAAAATCCCCAGAAATTTGAAATTTACAACAAACCTATATTATTTGCAACAGAGCCCAATTACCCACCTAAGTGGGTCACTTTTGCATGCCAATTCACATGTTTCCTCTAAATAGTGAAAATTGCCTCACTAATGCAAGGCAGCATCCGTGGAGTTCTGCGATGATAGTTAGTTTAGTTTTATCAATGACTTATATAACGGTATTATTGCCGTTAAATGTATCATATAACAGTCATTTTGCCATCAACCCCTGCCTTTAGGATTGTTAAATAATTCTAGTATTACGGGTTAAATCCCATAAATATACTAGCTTTCACGCATTGCGCGGTCAATTTGATCGGTAATGGGTTTGAGGATGTAGCTTAGGACTGAGCGGGTGGTGGTTTGTATATAGGCCTCTGCAGGCATGCCTGGTCTAAGTTTTTGATCACTGAGCTTTTTTAGTTCGCCTTCTAATAGTCTTATGCGCACTTCAAAATATGGGGGTAAATTGGGGTTATCTTGGGTAAGGTCGGCGGCAATGTGATAAACTTCACCTTCTACATTGGGTGTTTTGGCTGCTGAGAATGCCGAAAAGGTAATCACAACTTTTTGCCCGATGACAACTTGATCTATATCCTGCGGGGTGACTTGTGCGCTTAAGACCAGTGAGTCTTTTTCTGGCACAATTAGCATAATAACTTGCCCTGGGCCAATAACACCACCATCACCACTGAGTTGTAATTCATGAACAAAACCTGCACGGGGGGCAACAATATTGATGCGTTTAAGTTTAGCAACAGCGCTCAAACGACGTTCTGATAATTCGGCAATTTTAGGTTGAATTTCGCGTAACTCTTCAAGCACTTTGGTTGCCGCATCTTGTTTGATTTGCAACAATGATAGTTTATTTTCACCAATTTTGGTTTTAACTTGGGCTATATTAGCAATAAGCTGACCTTTTTGCCCATCAATTTTGGAGCTTTCTCGTTTCAAAATCATAACCCGTGAAACTTCTACTAAATTTTCTTTTTGTAATTTTATTAAACCTTTAAGTTCCTCTTTTACAAAATCTGCTTGGGTATTTTGTGAACTTAATTGCGCATTAAGACCGACTATTTCTTCTTGCATTTGAATACTCTGGTTAAAAAGTTGTTCTTCTTGACCTTTTAATAAATTGCGTCTTGAAATAAATAAATTGCGTTGACCTGTAATAGTACGGGCAATCCAATCAATATCTTTAAGGTCGGTTAGCTGTTTAGGGAAATTTATATATTCGGCCAGATCACGCTCAGCTTCTAACCGCGCTTTGCGGGCAAGCAACTCATAAAGCTGGCTATTAATAATTTCTAAGTTGGCTTTAGTATCGATATCATCAAGCATTACTAATATTTGTCCCGCTTTAACCGATGTGCCATTGCGCACCAGTAATTTGGTAACAATACCGCCTTCTAAATGTTGAACTTGTTTAGAATCACTTTCGACAACCACGTTAGATTGTGCAATGACAGCGCCTGCCAATTGAGCCATAAATGCCCAACCGCCAACACCGCCAACAAGCAATATAAGCGTAATTATTCCATATATATAATAGCGACGTAAAGAGCGTTGAGTATTGGTCATCTGATTATCCTCTCACCGCTGGGGGTTGTAATATTTTATCAAGCACTTCTTGGCGAGGGCCAAAGGCAAGTTGTACACCATCTTTAATGAATAGTATTTTATCAACCGCGGCAATGGCACTTGGTCTATGGGCAATAACCACAATGCTTGTGCCTGTTTCTTTCATTTTGTTGATGGCGTGGATAACCGCCGCTTCGCCTTCAGCATCGAGGTTGGAATTGGGTTCATCTAACACCACGAAAACGGGGTTGCCATACATGGCTCTTGCTAAGCCAATGCGTTGGCGTTGCCCAGCTGATAATGCCGAACCTCCATCACCAATTTGGGTTCCATAGCCTTCAGGCAGGCGTAAAATCATTTCATGGACATTAGCCATTTTTGCGGCCTCAACCACAGCTTCGGGTGAAGCTTCGGGCTCAAAACGGGATATGTTTTCTTCAATCGTTGCCGAAAAAAGCTCAACAGTTTGTGGCAAATAGCCAATAAATTTACCAAGCTGCGTGTCATTCCATTGTTCAAGCAAGGCATCATCCAAACGCACCCCACCGCGTGTGGGTGGCCAAACACCAACAAGAACACGGGCAAGGGTAGATTTGCCTGCACCAGAAGGCCCAAGCACGCCGACCGCTTCGCCAGATTCTAATTTAAAATTAATGCCCTGTAAAAGTGGCTGTTCAACAGTGGGAATATTAACTAAAATATTTTCGGCCAAAATACGCCCTTTGGGTTGTGGCAATTCCATAGGTTGTTCTCTTATTGGCGCATCATCCAAAACAAGTTTTAACCGTGCATAAGATTTGCGTGCGGCAAGAAATGGCCGCCATTGACCAATTGCCTGCTCAATAGGGGCAAGCGCACGCGATAAAATAATTGTACCAGCAATCATTGTTCCTGGTGAAATTTCTTGTAAAACTGCAAGATATGCTCCTAAGCCCAGCATACCTGACTGAAACATCATACGCATAACTTTAGAAAAAGCGGCAATAGAACCTGCACGATCATTGACATGTGTACTGTCAGTCAAAGCATCGGCATGTAGTTTTTGCCAACGCGCGCGGATTGCATTTTGCATGCCCATTGCGCCAATAACCTCGGCATTACGACGGCTCTCTTCGGTCAAAGCATTCGAAATCATGGTGGTTTCATTGGCTTTAGCAGCTGGCTTTTTAGTAACAACATCATTTAAAATTGCAAAGATAAATAAAACAATGCCTGCAAAAATTGCAAAATAACCAAGCATAGGATGAAGCATAAAAATAAACGCCAAATAAACGGGCATCCATGGTGTATCAAAAAATGCCAATGGACCTGGACCTGAAACAAATTGGCGAATACCATCAAGATCACGCACAGGCTGTGCGCCAACATTAGGAGTGCGCTTTATCGCATGCATCTGCACAGCATCAAAAGTTATACTGCCCAATTGCTCGTCGAGCCGCAAACCAACGCGTACCAAAACACGAGTACGAATATATTCTAAAACACCCATAAACATAAAAAGAATAACAACCAAAACCGTCAAAGCAACAAGGGTGGGGATAGAGCCACTTGCCAATACCCTATCATAAACTTGAAGCATATACATCGAGCCAGTTAACATAAGAATATTAGTAAAAAAACTAAATATTCCTGTTGAAATAAATGCCCCGCGACACGCATCAAACGCTTTTCTTACCACAGACCGCTTTGTGCCATTCATCATATGTAACACTCTCAACTTATTATTTATCTTTTTCATTAAGCAACAAAAAACTGAATAATTATCTCTATCATTCAGTTGTTCTTAATTCTAACGTATTAAGTTTAACAAATCAATTTTAACTTTTATATTTTTACGCATATGGTTTGCAGGCGCAAATTTATATACCTAACTCAAAATTAGCAAGGCATTGGCAAATCATGAAGGACAAATAATTACCCTCACCACAGAACATGATATGACCGATTATTGTTTGCTTGAACGCCATATATGTATTGATACAACTGCTACAGGCGGCAACGCATCGTTACTTGCATAAAGCAAGATTTTGTGGCTTGCCAAGTCAGTTCTGTGGATTGTTATTCTGGTTGCCGAGGCAAGATTTGAACTTGCAATCTTCAAAGCCATAAACTGTTTATCCATTTACTAACAAGCAGGTTTATTTATTTTGCAACCATTGTTTAATTATACAAACATATTAATACTAAATCAGGCTCGGTTGCAAATAGCAATTTAGATTAAGTTTATGGTGTTTTTGAATGATTTTTCT
>JAMONS010000003.1 GCA_027065555.1 Hyphomicrobiales bacterium
CCTCCCGTAGGAGTCTGGGCCGTGTCTCAGTCCCAGTGTTGCTGATCATCCTCTCAAACCAGCTATAGATCGTAGTCTTGGTAGGCCATTACCCCACCAACAAACTAATCTAACGCGGGCCCATCTAATAGCGATAAATCTTTCCCCCAAAAGAACTTACTCTAAAGGGGCGTATACGGTATTATTCCCAGTTTCCCAGGGCTATTCCGTACTACTAGGTAGGTTCCCACGCGTTACTAACCCGTCTGCCGCTCCCTTCCGAAGAAGGGCGCTCGACTTGCATGTGTTAAGCCTGCCGCCAGCGTTCGTTCTGAGCCATGATCAAACTCTCAGGTTTGAAAAATGACTTGGTCGACGCATGCACGTTTACTTAATTATATATAAATATATAATATTGACGAGGACACACAATTTGTTTCTGAACGTCTCACGACACTCAGACACCATTGGTGTTCTCTAATAAAACGTACACCCATCGAAGTCTCTTATTAACTCAACTAAACCGAAATTTAGAAGAGTTCGCAAGGACATCGCCGTCCACGTTTCTCTTTCTTCTTCTTCACACTGTCAAAGAGCTGTCCCTTTTACCTTGCGGCTAAAACGACACATTAACTTGATTTAGACAAGTCACAACAACTTGGTTTAGGCAAGTCAATAGAACAGAACTTCATCGCCGGTTGCCCAGCAGTGTAGCCTGCCCTTTTAAGAAATCCGTTAAAACTCAAAACTAAAACAGTAAAACCTTACTAATTCCGTTCATCGTCTCAACGTTGGGGCGTTATAGTGCCGACCAATTTGATAGTCAACAATAAAAAACAAAAAAACTACTTTTTTTTAGTTTATCAAATATTACTTAAAAACACCGCCAGCTTCACTTATAGTTAACATATTATTAACATAATGTCACCTGATGATTTGTTCAAGCATTGCTACATTGAATAAGCCTTTACAATTAAATTGATTTTGGCCTAATTTAGCCGCAATCTATAGTAAATAGAGCACTCAAATAAACCAGATAAACAGCTTAGGAACATAAGTGAACGCCGCACAAAAAAATCGTGATGCAGCTCTTCTTTTAACAGCAGGATTTGAAGACGCACCAGCTCTTACGCTTAATTCAACCGATGGCGATATTCCTGATGGTCGTGAGCTAAGTTTTTCTTGGTTGGCGGGAATAATCATGACCGCCCTAACTGGCCTATTATTGATGGGCGGCGCGCTTTATATATCTTTTCTTGGTCAAGATAGTTTTTCAACGGCTTTTGCTGCACTAGAAATTGAGCAGCCTCATAATATTGGAGCTACTTTAACAAAAGAAAAAACCAACCGAGTAAGACCTGTCGCAAAAACTCGTTCAGAAAATGAAATTATTGAAGCGGCAATTCGAGAAAATGCTGAAGGGCGAAGCATGGTCAAAAAACAGCCCTTCTTAAGAATTAGATCAACTCTTGCAACAGCGGCAACTGCTTTATCTAGCTCCATTCCAGCTTACGATCCCGTTGCGCTTCTTGCACGCACCCAGTCTAAAAAAACAAATATTACCGCAAACATTTCAACAAATATTTATAGCGCTGAAGTTGAGGGGGAAATTGCCGTTCAAACAACTCCCCTACCAACAGGCTTTGTACCCTCAAAGGCAATATCTGACAAAGATGCGGCCAACTTCATGACCGCAATATATTCTGATGCGTCTTTTGATGGAGAGTTTTTTGCCCTTGGCTATATATCTGAAGAAAGTGATGTGCGTGATCTTGGTAAAGTAGAAAATAATCAAATCTCAGGAATTGCTCAAAATGTTTCTATCTTTAACAAATCTCGCCTATCAAACGATGGAAATGCTAGCCGATATGAGCGTATTATTAGTGTTAAACAGCAAGACAGCTTAGAAAATATATTCGAAAAAAACGGCTTCTCTTTAACTACTACCAATATAATTATCGCAAGTTTGCGTAATGTTTATCCCTCAAAAACCCTTCCTCAAGGAGCGCGATTGCGTATTTTATTTGGCACTCTTGCAAATTCAGGTAATCTCACTCCATTTAGAATGTCTATCTATATTAAGGACAATCATGTCGCAACAGTCGCTCTAACTGATAGCGGCAGGTATGTATTGGGCATCGCTCCACCTGCCATTGATTTTCCAGACGAAGATATTGAAGAAATCAATGTCTCCAACTTACCCTCAATTTACCGATCAATTTGGGAAACTGCCCGCAAGCACGATATCCCTGACAATATTACAGATCGCATCATTGCAATGTTTGCCTATGATCTAGATTTGACTAAGCCAATATCTGTAGGTGATTCTATTGAAATGTTATTGACCGTGCCAAATGAGCTTAAGGAACAAGATCTACTTCACATATCCCTAAAATTAGGCTCTTCAACTCGTAAATTCTATCGTTATACCACAGAAAATGGCGAAGTGGATTTTTATGATATTGAAGGCCAAACTGGAAAACAGTTTTTACAACGCCGACCATTAAAGGGCGGTGGAAATTTACGCTCACGCTTTGGCTATCGAATACACCCAATTACTCGCCGCTCAAAACTACACACAGGGACAGATTTAGCTGCCCCCTATGGCACTCCCGTTTATGCTTCAGGCGATGGGGTTGTTGATATGGCACAATGGTTTTCTGGTTATGGGCGCTATGTAAAATTAAAACACGTAAATGGCTTTACTACAGCTTATGCTCATATGAGCAGAATCGCTAAAGGATTATCCCCTGGTGATAGGGTAAGGCAGGGTCAAATAATTGGTTATGTTGGATCAACAGGCCTTTCAACAGGCAATCATTTGCATTTTGAAATGCGCATTAACAATCGACCCGTTGACGCATTGAGCGTAAAATTGCCCCGTGATAAAATCTTACCACAACAATATCAACGCCAATTTGAAAACTCTATCGCACAAATAAACGAATTGATGCTACGTGATCCTGCGCCTATTAATGTAGCTAGTAATTAATTCTCTACCCCTCACCCGTCATGCTTGCGCATGCCACCCTCTCCCGCAAGAGGAGAGGGAAAGAGAGCAAATTAAGAAATAATCAGCCCATTATCATCAGCATCAATATTAACAATGTCTCCATCAGAAATATCACCAGCTAGCATTTTATCAGCCATTTTATCTTGCACTTCACGCTGAATAACTCGCTTTAGCGGCCTTGCGCCATAGGCAGGGTCATAGCCCTTTTGCGCAATCCACTCTTTAGCCTTTTCGCTAAGCCTAATTTCAATATCACGCTCTTTAAGCAATTTATTTAGGCGCTTAATCTGAATATCAACAATAGCGCCCATATGTTTACGTTCAAGCCGATGGAACAATAATATATCATCAACACGATTTAAAAATTCAGGTCTAAAGGCAGATTTTAGCGCATCCATAACTTTAGCTCGCACCATATCAACGCCCTCGCCTTCATCTAGCTCAACTAAATATTGCGAGCCAATATTTGAAGTCATAATAATAAGCGTGTTCCTAAAATCAACAGTTCTGCCCTGCCCATCGGTTAGGCGGCCATCATCAAGCACCTGCAGCAAGATATTAAACACATCAGGGTGCGCCTTTTCTATCTCATCAAATAATATCACCTGATATGGGCGACGGCGCACAGCTTCGGTAAGCATACCACCCTCATCATAACCAACATATCCGGGAGGCGCTCCAATTAGCCGTGCTACTGAATGTTTTTCCATAAATTCTGACATATCAAGGCGCACCATGGCGCTTTCATCATCAAACATAAATTGCGCCAGTGCTTTAGTTAATTCAGTTTTACCAACCCCCGTTGGCCCTAAAAACATGAACGAGCCAATAGGTCTATTTGGGTCTTGCAAACCAGCACGAGATCGTCTTATAGCTTTTGAAACCGCACTTACTGCTTCTTCTTGCCCAATTACCCGAGAGCCAAGCTCTGTTTCCATTTGCAATAACCTATCACGCTCACCCTCCAGCATTTTATCAACTGGAATACCAGTCCAACGAGAAACAATTTGCGCAATCATGGAGGGAGTTACAACTTCCTCTGCCATTATTGGATCATCTGATTTCTCATCACCAGCTGTTTGGGCTTGTTTAATGCGTTTTTCAAGTTCCGGAATTGTTGAATAGGCAAGTTCCCCAGCTTTTTCCAAATCGCCAGATCTTTGTGCAATTTCTAGCTCTGAGCGGGCGCTATCTAAGCGCTCATTTAATTTTTGCGAGCCAGCTAGCCTATCTCTTTCAGCCTCCCAACGCCTCGTGAGCGAGCTTGATTGCTGTTCAAAATTTGAAAGCTCTTCCTCTAATTTTTCTAAGCGCATTTTTGAAGCATCATCTTTTTCTTTTCTAAGCGCTTCTCTCTCAATTTTTAGCTGAATGATTTTTCTATCTAATTCATCTAATTCTTCGGGCTTAGAATCAACCGCCATGCGAAGGCGAGCCGACGCTTCGTCCATAAGATCAATAGCCTTATCGGGCAAAAACCTATCGCTAATATATCGGTTTGACAGGGTGGCGGCG
>JAMONS010000004.1 GCA_027065555.1 Hyphomicrobiales bacterium
GCTCATCACCACCTCGAGTTGCCATAAAAGCTGCCAAACCACCTGCAACTAACGCAACAGACAAAAGTAAAATACGTCCCCGATTCATCAAACCAGACCCTTACATAAATCATGAACGCAACAGCGCTCATTTCTAATTAGAGACAGTTTGGTGCGAAAAGAGTCAAAGTTTGGTTAATCTTGGGTTAGAAAGTTTAGTTAATTTTAGGTTAGTAGTTTTTCTAACAGGTAAAACAAGCCACCATCAAAGGCTTCTTGCCCTGTAAAATGGGTAAAAATAATTGTTTGCGGATAAACAATTAATCCCGAAAAAGCCAAAGCAATTCCATAAGGAACACCAGATCCTGCTTTATGCAGCCTTGCAATCCAGATGATTCTATCCAATCCAAAGGGCAATGGAAAGCGCCTAAATATCAATATAGCGATTGTTAGCATGCCACCAAACATTGAGGAATAAACTAAATATTCTAAAGTTATTGAAGAGCCAAACCAAAGAGCCGTTGCAGCAGCTAATTTAGCATCTCCACCACCAACCCAGCCAAAACTAAACAAAGCAAATGTTACAATAAGCACTATAGTGGCAATGCCAAAATGCATACCAAGTTCAGCGATTGGCATTTTAATAAAAATTGCCAAAGCAATAAAAATTACAATTAATCCCAAAACAATCTTATTTGAAATTTTCATTGTTAAAAGGTCAGAAAAAGCCGCATAAATCATAAAAAAAGGGAAAATGAACAGTATAATCGTTTCAAATAAATTCATTTATATATTTCCTCTTTTATTATTCAGCATAAAATAGTAGATCTTTTTACCCTATTATAATAATTCATATTAAGATTTTTATAAAAACAATAAAAAGGGAGACCAAAAGGCCTCCCTAAGTATAAATTTATAAGAAGTAATTCTTATCTAGCACGAGATAGTCTTGTACTAATACGACCAAATAGAGCTGATAGCTGACCACCAAGCGCACTTGCTGCTGCAATAATACCAACAGCAATCAAAGCAGCAATCAAACCATATTCAATGGCTGTTGCACCAGATTCGTCTTTAATAAAGCTTTTAAGAGTTTTCATAATATTTTTCCTTTTAATTTCACATCACAAAAAGTGAGAGTATAATTCAACATTTGAGTATCTAATTCGACACTCATCTGCCGAACTCAAAAAACAAACTAACTGAAATCCATTGAAATATTATTAATTCAAAAGATGAAATTCTATCTATCTCCACTAAAATAACTTATGGTTATCAACAGGTTAATATAATTATTCCACTCAAATATTAAAGGAGTTATATTAGATATAGGTCTTTTATAGGCAATTTATGAATAGATAATTCACACTAATATAAATTTGTTTCCACTTTATTCACCATTAAAGCAGATAATCACTTAAAAATAATATTAGTTGGTTGATTTTATGCTTAAAAAAATGTCACGTTTTGCCCTTATTACGTTAATAAGCGCCTCTTTTGTTGCTTCTCCTCTTTTTCAAGCGCAAGCACAAACACAAGTAACACCTGCCGTAACGGTTCAGGGTGCAGTTACTGTTAATGTAAACATGGCGCGAGTATTGAGGGTAAATTCACCCGCCGCTACTGTTATCATTGGCAATCCCGGAATTGCTGATGTGACTATTCAAGATGCACAAACATTAATATTGACTGGCAAAAGTTATGGGCAAACAAATTTAATCGTGCTTGATGCTGCAGGCAATCCAATTGCAGATACACTTATTGAAGTGGTTCAAACTCAGGCTTCAGTTGTGACAATATATATGGGTCTTTCACGCAATACATTAGCATGCGAGCCTGTTTGTCAACCAACCGCAACCCTTGGTGATGATCCAAAATTTACAGGTCTATCTATTTCTTCATCAAATGCAGTTGAAAACGCAGCTGAATAAATATTGTATAGAATATTATATAAAATCTGCCTTCTAGCATTAATTTAGCATTCACCATTTAGCGATTTTTTCCTTTATTTCTTTAGTTTTTTTAACAAAATAACTTTGGATTAAGAGGTATGAGTTATTCTAAGCGCATTATTTAAATGACAAATAAAATAGCTTGCGTCCCAAAGATGGAACAATTAGATGCAAATTTTTAGATTAAAAAGCAAAAAAGGAAAAACTGAGAAGCGTAAAGCTTCATTTCTAAAAAATGAGAAAGGCGTTACCGTAATTGAATTTGGTCTACTTGCCTTCCCATTTTTTGGACTGCTTGCAGTTATCCTTGAAACCGCTCTTATTTTTATCGCTGGCATTGTTTTAGATAATGCTGTTGATGATGGCGTGCGCCTAATTAGAACAGGGCAAGCACAAGAAGCCAATTTTAATGCAAACAATTTCAGAAATGCTATATGTGCTGGCACTGTGCAAATGTTTGATTGTAACGAGCTTAAAATTAGGGTTCGAGTGATTAATAATTTTAGACAAAGCAACTCTGTTACCCAATTTATTAACCCAGCCGATGGAAGTTGGAGAAATGTAACAAGTTATGATGATGGTAACGGAACTAGCATCATCTTAGCAGAAGTTTATTATAAGTGGAAACCAGTAATTACCTTAAGGTGGTTTAATATTGGGGCACTTGCAGATGGAACAAGACTTCTTGGTGCTGCTAGAGTTTGGCGAAATGAGCCATTCTAATGAAACAAGTAAAGTATTTTTTTATGATTAGCATCAAAAAACTAATAAATAGCTTCCGCGCTTTTGCCCTTGAAAAACAAGGTGTCGCGGCGGTTGAATTTGCTCTTATTCTACCAATAATGCTACTCATTTACCTTGGGACAGCAGAGGCAAGTCGTGCAATTTCATATCATAATAGAATAGTATCAATTGCATCAAGTATGGGTGATTTAATTGCCCAAGAAAAAAACGATATCAGCATAGCAACATTAAGAGATTATTTTTCTGCAACTCAAACTCTTATCGCCCCATATACTTCAACTGGAGTAAACCAAATATTGACTAGTGTATATGTAAGACCAAATGGCTCAACTAGAGTGGAGTGGAGTTTTAGACAAAATGGAAGTAGGGGCTATAATACTGGGTCAAGTTTTTCTTTACCTGCCAATATAAGAAACGTATCACGTGATAATTATGTAATTGTTTCTGAGGCATCATTAAATTATCAACCAATGGTAAATTATATTTTCCCTAGCGGCATTCAATTTTATCAAAAATTCTATAATCTTACCCGTGGTAGTAACGGAATAAATATTAATTGATAAAATTATTTCGTGCCATACATGCGATCACCCGCATCACCAAGCCCCGGCACAATATAGCCTTTTTCATTAAGATAATCATCAATTGCTGCAGTAAATACTGGCACATCTGGGTGCGCTTTTGTAAAGGCTTTTATCCCCTCAGGCGAAGCTAACAAGCATAAAAATATCAATTTATTCGCACCTCTATCTTTAAGTCTTTGTATTGCAGCAATCGCAGAATTAGCCGTTGCCAACATCGGATCAACCACAATCACCAACCTATCAGCAATATCTGATGGCGCTTTGAAATAATATTCAACCGGAAGCAAAGTTTCATGATCCCTATATAGCCCAATATGGGCAACTCTGGCAGAAGGCACAAGATCAAGCATTCCCTCAAGCAGACCATTTCCCGCTCTTAAAATTGAGGCAAAAACCAGCTTTTTACCCTTAATTTTTGTCGCCTTCATTGCCCCCATAGGAGTATTAATATTCTTCTCTTCCAACTCAAGATCACGAGTAACCTCATAACAAAGCAAATGCGCAATCTCACGCAATAATGTTCTAAAACCAACAGTTGAGGTATTTTCATCACGCATAAGCGTTAGTTTATGCTGCACAAGCGGGTGATTTATTATCGTTACATTTTGATTATTCAACATTTCAACCTCTATTTTTTATAAAATTAATCCCATGCTTGCCCGGCTTTAATGAAAGCCAAGCCGCAATAGTTTCACCAATATCCGCAAAACTTGAGCGTAAACCCGCATTACCCGCCGCTAGTTTTGGCGAATAACAAAGAATTGGAATTTGCTCCCTTGTATGATCTGTGCCAACCCATGTTGGGTCATTACCATGATCTGCGGTTAAAATCAGCAAATCATCACTTTGCATTTTAGCAATCATTTCTGGCAAACGAGCGTCAAACTCCTCTAGTGCATTAGCATAACCAACCACATCACGCCGATGTCCATATTCACTATCAAAATCAACAAAATTGGTAAAAATCAACGCTCCATCATCTGCCATTTCCATCGCTTCTAACGTTTTATCAAACAAGTTCATATTACCATGCGCTTTAATTTTATGCGTAACACCATGCCCAGCATAAATATCAGAAACCTTACCAATCGCAAAAACCTGCTTGCCCGCCTGCTTAACCCGATCAAGCAAAGTTGGCTCAGGCGGCGCAATAGCAAAATCTCGCCTGTTCCCCGTGCGCTTAAATGTTTTAGCACTCTCTCCAATAAACGGACGAGCAATCACCCGCCCAATATTCATT
>JAMONS010000005.1 GCA_027065555.1 Hyphomicrobiales bacterium
TGCGAATGACCGCCAGAAACTAACAACATAAGATATGGAAAACTAACATCATCGCTAAGGCGCGCGCTAAGCGCATGTGCCTCTAAATGATTTACTGCAATAAGTGGCTTATTAGTTGCAGCGCTAAGCCCTTTGGCAAATGTTAGTCCCACCAAAACGCCACCAATTAATCCCGGCCCTGCCGTTGCAGCAATTGCGTCGATTTCATCAAGCCCAATATTTGCCTCTTCAAGCGCTTTTTGTGTAATATTTTCAAGGTGTATAATATGCGAGCGAGCGGCTAATTCTGGCACAACACCACCAAAATCTTTATGTTCTTTAAGTTGGGTTCGAACAATATTAGATAAGATTTCTCCTCTGCCCAAACCGTAATGCGCAACAACAGAAACCGCCGTTTCATCACAGCTTGTTTCAATACCTAATATTAGTTTTTTTGTATTTTCACTCATTAAAAAATCTATTTATTTGAACCTATAAAAGCCCTACATAAAAGTCCTATATATTGCAATCATTTCTGATTAAGTGCGCAACAAATATACGATCGCTAAAAAATGGCTCTTGCTCTATTATCAACTAGCTATTAAGTCTAACAAAAAGCAAGCAAAGGAGCTTAAAATGGCTGCCAAAAAACCTAGTTCAGCAAAGCCACCTGTTATTGATCTTGAAGCTAACAAGCCTGCAAAGGCTAAGGAACAGCCTAAGAGTAAAGAAAAACAAACTGCAAGCAGCAAATTTAGCACAGGTTTTAATAAGCAGGTTCTCACAAGCACGTTTATTGCAGTGATTGGCGGAGCTGTTTTGGGGCTTGGCGCAGCATTTATGTTGGCTTTTTTAGGGTTCTGGCCACAGCAATCAACACCTGCCAACCTACTTAATTCTCCAGCCGATATTGTAGCACTTGAAAAAACAGCCAAAAGCCAACAACAGGTAATTAGTGAAAACGCCAATTCACTTAATTCAGCAGTTTCCCGCTTAGAGATTTTAGAAAAAGTGCAAAAATCAAACTCACAAGACAATCAGGTATTTCAAGAAAACCTAGCGCAATTAACAAAGCAAATAGCAGCATTAAGAAACCAAGCACTAACCAAAAATGATTTGCCTGAGCCAGTTGATCTTTCACAAATAGAAAAGCGCCTAACATTATTAAATGATAAAATCACCACAATAGATGCAGGGGCAAATAGCGCCGATGCTAGCGCAATAGTTAATTCTATAACCCTATTAAGAGAGCAATCTAATATCTTAAATAATGAAATAACTAATCTAAAAGCTAGTAATGCTAATTATAGTTCAAAAATTTCAAAGCTTAATGATAGTATCGCAGCAGTTAGTCAGGCCAATGATGATTTAACTCAACAGCTAGCAACTCTCTCAACTTCAAGCCCAAACCTCATTGCACCAAAGCAATCACCTCTATCAACAACCGCCTTTGAAGGAGCAATTAATTCTGGAAGCTCTTTCATAGGCGAATTAGCGGCAATTAAAATAGCCTACCCTGAAATTGATATCCCAAAGCCCATTATAGAAAATGCAAATACTGGCTTTACCTCGCCAAATGAAATAATAAAACAATTTGGCCAATTAGTGCCAGAATTATTGGCCGCAAAACCAATAGATGAAAATGCAACTTGGTCACAAAAACTAGCCCAAAAAACCTTCTCTGTTTTAGCCATAAGGCCACTAGGAGAAACTGAGGGGGATAGTATTGAAGCGATAATCGCCAATATTGAAGTGGCTCTAAATAATAATGATTTTATAAAAGCCAATGGGTTTTTTAACATGTTACCACAAGAATTACGCCTCATTGCCAGCAATAGCGAAAAAGACATCGCAAATATGGCTTTAGCGCAAAGCCTTATTAATGAATTGAAAAACTAAGGAAATAATAGTGATACGATTAATAACCTATATAGTCCTTTCCTTAGCAATAAGCTTGGGGGCAGCTTGGCTAATTAGCCTTGAAGGTAACTTAACAATAGATTTTGCTGGATATAGAATGCAACCCTCTATTGGCGCTACAATTTTGGCATTAATTGCCATAATTATAATTTCTATTTTGCTATTTGTAATTTTTAGAAAAATCATCTCAACACCAAAACATCTAGCAAAAATTGCTAAAGAAAAGAAAAAAGACAGCGGCATAAAAGCACTTAACGAAGGTTATATTGCTCTTTTGGCGGGTGACGGAGAAAAAGCCAGAAAATTAGCCAAACAAGCACAAGAAAAATTGCAACAAAATTCTGGCGCAAAATTGCTTGAAGCCCGCTGTGATTTATTATTAGGGGATATGAATAATGCCCGTGAAAATTATCGAGCATTAATTTCTAATCCCGATACTTCCCTTGCAGCGCTTCATGGTCTGTTTGAACAAGCCAACGCACAAAAACGAGAAGATGTAGCACTTACCTTTGTAAGTAAAGCCTATCAATTAGATCCAAGCTCTGCTTGGGCACAAAGTGCACTATTTGGTGCAATGACAAAAACCCAGCAATGGCAAAAAGCACTTGATGTAATAACCAAATCATCACCAAAAAATACGCAACAACGCCAAGAAAAAACCCGTAAACAAGCATTATTACGAACAGCTATTGCACAGGAATTAGAAAATTCTGATCCCAATAGCGCACAAAATAATGTAAAACTAGCACTTAAGCTTTTACCAGATTTTGTTCCAGCAGCATTAATTGGCGCACAAATTCATATAAATCGCAATGAAATAAGAAAAGCCTCCTCCCTATTGCGCCGTTTGTTTAATATTACAAAACATCCCCAAATTGCACAATTATATATTGGGGCACAATCGGGCGCTTCAGCCATTGACCAATTAAAACGTGCCAAAGAGCTAATTGGAGAAAAAAGCGATGATGCACAAATCGCTCTAGTTTTAGCTAATGCCGCAATTAATGCCTATGAATGGAGTATGGCACGAAATATTTTAGCACCCTTTATTTCTAATCCATCACAAAATATCTGCTTAGCTTTGGCACAAATTGAAGAAGGGCAAAATGCAGACGAAGGCAAAGCCCGTAACTGGCTAGCAAAGGCCGTTCATGCACCAAGAGATTTTGCTTGGGTTGGCGATGAAATAATTAGTGACGCTTGGGAGCCAATATCACCAATTTCTGGCAATTTTGATGTGTTCGAGTGGAAAACACCGCCAAGTGCAATAGTTACTAAGCAATTTAAGGGCGCAACTGCTTCACCTAAAGAACAATTAGAAGAAAAATTGCTCCCCTCAATTAGCTCTGATGAACCTGATAAATCAGCTAGCTCTTCTTAAAGTAACATATAGATTTTGGACATGATATTGGCGATATCACATTGTTTCACTAATCAGTGATAGCTAAAGACCTAAGCGCTAAATATGTTATCATATCAAAACAATTAATTATTAAAGCAGCTCAAAATCTTAAGAAAACGCATGACAAAACAGCAAAAAAGCTTCATCTGGCGCTTAGCCCCAGCAATAATATTATTACTGATAATTATAATATTTTTTGCCTCTGGCTTACAAAAATTATTTAACTTTGACCAATTAGCGATAAATTACGCAAAAATAGATAATTATGTCAGCCAAAACCCACTATTAGCACCCCTAATCGCCATAATGATATATATTAGCGCAACCGCTCTTTCATTCCCATTAGCATGGCTTCTTAGCGTAAGCATTGGGCTTATATTTGGCTGGGTCACTGCCTTTATAATAGTGCTAATTGGCGCAACCATTGGCGCCTCTATTTTATTTTTATTAGCGCAATATTCTTTTGCCGATTTTTTTAAGGCAAAAAGCTCAAAACTCATAAAAAAAATAGCCAAAAATTTTCAAGATGGCGCCGCCAGTTATTTATTGTTTTTGCGCCTTGTACCGCTTTTCCCATTCACCTTAGTAAATGTAGTGCCAGCAATTTTGGGAGTTAATTTTTTTACATTTGTCTGGACAACCGCACTTGGTATTATCCCAGGGGTCATTGCCTATACTTATGCAGGGGAAGGCTTACGCTCAATCATAAACATACGTGCCAATGCCTGTCTAAATAATATCCCACCGTGCGGACAAAGCCTAACCGCAAGTGATTTAGTAACCAAAGAAATAATAATAGCTATTTCCTTGCTCGGCGTAATTTCCCTAATTCCAATAATATTAAAAATCTTTCGTCCTAAAAAATGGCAAGAAAATTAGCAAGAAAAGTAAGATAGAAAAATGAAGACACAATCTTTGAAAACAGATTTATGCGTAATTGGCGCAGGTTCAGGCGGGCTTAGCGTTGCAGCGGCGGCAGCCGCTTTTAGCTCTGACGTAATTTTAGTTGAAAAGGGCAAAATGGGCGGTGATTGCCTAAATTATGGCTGCGTTCCATCAAAAGCGCTAATTGCTGCTAGCAAAAAAGCCCATGAGGGAGTTAATGCAGAAAAGTTTGGAGTTTTTTTTGAAAAGCCAAAAATAGATTATACAAAAGTACAAGCACATATTAGTGAAATTATCGCCCAAATTGCCCCCCATGATAGTGTTGAGCGCTTTGAGGGTTTAGGCGTAAAAATCATTAAGGGTGAAGGGCGCTTTATTGATAAAAACACTCTTGAAGTTAATGGGACAAGAATTAAAGCCCGCCGCTTCATTATAGCCACAGGCTCAAGCCCAGCCATTCCAAAAATTAATGGCCTTGATGAGGTGAATTATTTTACCAATGAAACTATTTTTGAACTTACAAAACTACCCAAACATTTAATCATTGTTGGTGGCGGAATAATTGGTGTGGAATTAGCACAAGCCTATTCTCGCTTAGGGGCAAAAGTAAGTATTGTCGAAAAATCTTTGGTTCTTGAAAACCAAGATAAGGAATTAAGCTCCATCATTATAGGTGTTCTAAAAAAAGAAGGCGTGAAAATCTATCAACAAGCTGAAATTAGAAAAATTTCAAACGAAAAGCAACAAATAAATCTTGGGTTTGAATTTGAGGGGATTACTAAAAACATCAAAGGCTCTGATCTATTAATCGCAACAGGCAGAAAATCAAACATAGAAAATCTTGGGCTTGAAAAAGCTAATGTTGAGTTCAATAAAGCTGGTATAATTACAGACCTATCTCTAAAAACCTCAAATAAAAAAATCTTTGCAATAGGCGATGTAAGAGGCAATATGCAATTCACTCACTCCGCTGGCTATCAAGCGTCTTTAGTGATTAGAAATGCTGTGTTTGGATTGCCAGTAAAATTAAATAAAAATATTATCCCATCAGTAATTTATAGTGACCCTCAAATTGCAAATGTTGGATTAAGCGAGCAAATGGCACGTGATATTTATGGCGATAAGATAAAAATCATTCGATCAGATTTTATTGATAATGATCGTGCAAAAGCAATGCGCCAAACAACAGGATTTGTAAAATTAATTCTATTAAAAAATGGCAAAATAATTGGCTGCTCAATAATAGGCCAAAATGCAGGTGAATTAATCTCACTTTTCTCTTTTGCGATTGCCAACAAACAAAAAGCGCTAAACCTCGCTTCCTTCATAGCCCCCTACCCAACCTATAGCGAAATAGCAAAACGAGTTGGCATTAATTCCTTTGCAGATAAAATATCAAACAAATGGATTAAGCGCTGGATTTCTTTAATAAAATTATTCCCCTAAAATAATTATTACTCTCCCAAAAGAAATGTTGCTATAGTTTTGAAGAGGCTTCTATACTATTGCCTATGAAGAATAAATTTACATCAGGGCTTTCCTTCAAACTAATTAGCACAATTATTTTTGTAATATTATTAGTTGAAATTTTTATTTATCTGCCATCCGTTGCTAATTTCCGTCAAACTTGGCTCAATGATAAATTGTCTGTTGCAAATGTTGCTGTACGAGTAATTGATATTGTACCAGAAGAAATGGACTTGCCAGATGGAATGGCCGATAAATTATTAGATTCAGCTGGAGCAATTGCTATTGCCTATAAAAGCGCTGGGCAAAGTCGGCTAATTGAACATTCAAATATATTTATGCCCAGCGTAGCTATCACCGTTGATATGCGCCAGAACGACGTTATAAGCTTAATTTCTGGGGCTATGGATACATTGTTTTTGGGGTCAAATAGAACCATTAGAGTTATTGGATCTACTATTAATGAAGAACAATCAGCAATAGAAATATTGCTAAACGAAGCCCCACTAAGAAAGGCAATGTTAATTTATTCAAGAAATATTCTTATTCTTTCACTAATCATTGCTTCTTTAACAGCTTTTGCGATTTTTGTGTTCATCAATATATCGCTAATTCACCCAATAAGAAGAATAATAAATAATCTGATAGCCTTTAGGCAAGCCCCAGAAAATGCCACATTAATTCTTAAACCATCAAAAAGAGGAGACGAAGTAGGCATTGTGGAAACCGAATTGAGTGCGCTTGAAAGTGATTTATTCTCACAACTTGGTAAGCGTCGCCATTTGGCAGATCTTGGGCTAGCCGTTGCAAAAATCAACCATGATTTACGCAATATGCTGACCTCTGTACAATTATTATCAGATCAAGTAGCAAATCTTGACGACCCAAAAGCCCAGCGCCTAGCGCCAAAATTAGTTCATTCTCTTGATAAAGCCATTAAATTTGTACAATCAGTGCTTGAACATGGTAGACAAAACTCAACTGAGCCAAAACCTCAACCAGTTGATTTACAAGCTTTGGTCAATGAGGCAGCGCTTGATGCAAGAATTAGCAAACACCCTGATATAAAATTTTCAAACTTCGTGCCCGATTATATCACGCTAAAATTAGACCCAGATCAAATAGCTAGGCTTATGATTAACTTATTTAATAATTCACGTGAAGCATTTGAGGCATCTGGAACAAGGACAAAAAAGCCAGAAATTATTGTAAATTTTGAAAACCGCAATGAAGAGGGGCTAGCAATTATTATTTCTGATAACGGGCCGGGATTATTACCAAGAGCCAAAGATAATCTTTTTGTGGCATTTGAGGGCTCTGCAAAAGCAGGGGGAACAGGGCTTGGACTTGCTATTGCCCGTGAAATTATTGAAGCACATGGTGGAACATTAAATTATATAGATAAAGAAGTTGGCGCAACTTTTGAAATTTCTTTGCCAAACTCCCTAATTTTTGAATAAAATTACCATTTAAGAAAAATATTTCAAACTAAGTAAGAGATTACTTGCCAAGCAGCCAATTGCACTATAAATACTCGCTCTGTTCATACTATTAAATGAACTGGCGCCGGTAGCTCAGCTGGATAGAGTACTTGACTACGAATCAAGGGGTCGGGAGTTCGAATCTTCCCCGGCGCGCCATTCCTGTTCAAAAGTGGGCACTAATTTTTTTGCACGAAAGACGAGTGCGAAGTTCATTAGATATTGTTTCGCATGTCTTTAATCCCAAAACCGCTTCCCACTTTTGGGAGACATGCTGGAGCAAAACTGTGTTTTTGCGAGGAAGAAAACTTGTTTAAGTGTGTGTGAGCTGCCACCATTTTTAGGGCCATTCGGCTCTGGAAATTTCCGAGGTTATACTCATAACACAATTGTTGGCTCTGAGCAATTCATCAGCGATATCGGCGCTTTATTGCCGATAGCACTATGTGGTCGAACATTGTTGTAGTCTCTACGCCAATCTTCTAGTTTTTCTTTGGCGTCGACAAAACAAACAGGCTATGACGTAACTATCGCTTAAGTTGCAAATATGGCACAACCAAAAACCACGGCGGATGGTGCCTAATTTCAAATTAAGTCTGTGGAGAACCCGCTGCGGTTTGTTTGCAAAGTGAAAATTTTGCCGTGCTCATATCGCCCAGATAACCACGGGAGTATTTTTCAAGGTTTTGAGGAAATTTATTGATCTCATCAATGATGTAATCAACTTTTTGTTCACTGAAAAGATAGCTCAGGTTAAGCCGGACCCAGCCTGGTTTTTCAATTTCGCGCCCATCGCTTATCTCACTTCTGATATGCTCGGACTGGACCCGTTCCACCCCCAGCAGTCGATGCCCATAGGGCCCAGCGCAAGCGCACCCGCCACGCGCCTGAATGCCGGTCAAATCACTAAGCAAAAGTGTGGCCAGTTGATGATGATATGGCTTGCCATCTACATCACTGAAAACAAACGAAAAAACTGGCAAGCGATTAAACCTATTTCCTGCAAGAACATTGATTGCAGGGTTTTTATTCCAAACCGTTAGCGCCTGGTCGACCAATTGGCGCACCCGCGCATCTATGTAGTCCTGCCCAACTGCAGATTTCACCATAAATACCAATGCCGCACGAATATCCCCAACAATATTTGGCGTTCCAGCCTCTTCACGTTCGCTGACAGATTTCAGGTAATCATGCCCCCATGGGGAAACGTAAGAAACAGAACCACCCCCGGGCCAGGTTGGACGTTGATTCTTAATTATTGAATTTCTGATTATCAATAAGCCCGAAGCGCCTGGGCCACCCAGAAATTTATGCGGCGACAAAAAGACCGCATCTTTTTCCAATCCTTCACCAGGATTCATATCTACGTCCAAATATGGAGCTCCGCCCGCATAGTCCCAAAAAGACAAGGCATTGTACTGCTTCAAGAGCTTGCTAACAGCATCCACATCCGTCAGTATCCCAGTAACATTGGAAGCGGCGGAAAAAGCCCCGATCATCAACCTGCCATCTGCGCGCATTTTCAACTCTTTTTCCAGCGCACCAAGATCAATCCCACAAATCTCGTCCTCACCGATCTCGACAACCTCTGCGCCACTTTCACGCCAGGGAAGAATATTGGAGTGATGTTCAAAGGGGCCAATAAACACAACGGGCTTTTTTTCCTGGCTCGCAACACAACACAGCGACACCAGACGGTTAACCCCAGATGTTGCGCCGGAACCAGAAAATATTACCGTACATTCTTCACCCGCATTTGTTTGCTGGGCAATAACCTGCCGAGCCTCTTCACGCAGATTAGTAGTATAGGCACCGCAATATGATGACTCGGTGTGGCTATTAGCATAAAAAGGAAGAACATGCTCCATAACGAAGTCTTCAACCTGCGTCAGCGCTCGGCCCGAGGCTGTATAATCTGCATAAACCAATGGTTTTTTGCCAAAAGGAGTAGTAATTTGAATATCATCACCGATTACCGAAGTTTTAAGTTTTAAGATCACATCAGGATTGCTTAATTCCTGTTCAAATATTTCTAGAGTCATTGCCGTTTTCCTATTTTTTTTTGTACCTGCCAATAATTGAATTTATTCACCCAATAGCTTTGACATGTCAATACGCATATTATATGTTAATCTAACATGTCACAAACATATCACAAAGGATTTTTTATGATACGCCCCGATATTACAGACATCGATAAAATGCATGCTTCAAGAATTAACAACAAAGATAAAATCTATTCACAAATCAAAATGGACATAATTCGCTGTATCCTGAAGCCCGGATCTGCTATCAGTGAAGCCAAGCTTGCGATGCGCTACAATGTAGGAAAAGCCCCAGTTCGCGATGCCCTAGCCAGATTAGGACACGAGGGATTTGTTATTTCCCAGGCTCGCAAAGGGCATTTGGTGGCGCCAATAACAATTCAAGATGTGATAGATTTATATGGTGTTCGCATGGCGCTGGAGCCGGTTGCGGCAAGATTGGCCGCAGGTAGGGTTGATGAGGATCATTTGCGTCAGGCCGCCAGAGCCTGCGAAATTGCTGTTGACGAATCTGATCCAGGCAGCGTTTCGCGCTTTTTGCGCGCCAATTCAGAATTTCACAAGTCTATTGCCTCGGCCTCTGGAAACCGTCGATTGGCGAAACAGATTTCGGACCTGCTGGACGACACGGAACGGGTTCGCCAAGTTATGATCGGCACAACCGGCTCCAGAAAAGAAGCAATCACTGAACATGAGGCACTTGTTGAAGCTTTGGTTGTTGGAGACAAGGCTGAAGCGGAAAGCATGACAAAGACCCATATCCAACGTGGGTGGAGGATGGTTCTGAGTAGCCTGCTTTCCCAATTTCGGTTTATGGACTTAAATATCGGTGGACCTTTGGAGGAAACTAGCGCTGAGATTCTACTTCACGGAGATATCTCAGGTGCCGTAAGCGGTTCTACAAACAGTTCCAGGGTTGTGGATTTTTCACACATCCTGAATGACGCACATATTGAACGTGCTGCAGGGCTACCAAGTGATTTTGACAAAAAATGCAAAAAAGGCAACACCAATGAATAAACGTGATAGATTTTACGCTGCAATAAGCGGACTAGAAACTGATCGTGTCCCAGTATCGCTGTGGATGCATTTCGCGGCACCGTATTTATCAGGTGATGAATCAGCGGAACGTCACAGCGAATTTTTTCTTCACTACGATGTGGATATCGCCAAGGCAGTAAGTGACTACCGTCGTCCTCTCCCCGCTGGCTTGAACCAAATCCAAACGGTGGCTGACTTTGAAAAAATTACAAAAGTCTCCGTCTCAGATCCCTTTTTTGCCGAACAGATTAACCTGCTCAAGGGTCTTCGAGCACGCCTTGGAGAAGGATGGCCGATCATTGATACTTTTTTTGACCCGATACAGCTTGTGTTGCGACGCTCGGGGTTTTCAACGATGAGTTTGATTTTGGACAATCCAGCAAAAGCCCGCCCGATGATTGAAGCTGCAACAGAGTCAATGATTGACTATGTCAGGGAACTGAAAAAAATTGGAATTGACGGGGGGTTTTATTCAACCCGCGCCGCAGCCACCAAGGATTGTAGCCAGGGATTTTCGGATTCAGAATTCAACGAGTTGATGAAGCCGTATGACATGGCAATTCTAACGGAAATGCAGGGTATGGTTCGGCTTTTACATACATGCAAAAGCCATTTGGATTTATCCCGGGTAGATGACTATCCATACGAAGTCCTGAGTTGGGCTGACCTTGACCCAACTTGCCCTAGCATGGCTCAGGTTCGTAAGGCCAATGATAAGTGCCTGATGGGTGGTATAAACCAGGCTCGTGTAATTGAACAAAGTATCGACGAAATAAAACACAATATCGATTGCGCAATTGCCATCAACAAAGGTAGAAATTTCATCCTCAGCCCGGGGTGCACCATCGGTTCAAACGTCCCCGATCATGTCCTGCAAACAATCAGTAATTATGCCAGATAACCGGACTGTTATTGAGGCAAAACAAATTAATAAGGATTGAAAAATCAAAAAAAACAAGGGGACAAAAATAGGCTTTCTTGGGTTGGGGAAAATGGGTAGTCCAATGGCCAGAAACCTGTTGCGCGCTGACCTTGAAATTATGGTTTTTGCCCGTGACAAAGAAAGCATCAAGCCAGTTTTAGACGCTGGCGCGCACTGGGTTGACTCCCCTGCTCTGTTGGCTTCTTCCTCTGATTACATTTTTACCATGCTTGGCAACCCTTCAGATGTTGAAGAAGTCTATCTCGGGGGAAACGGGCTGCTGAAGAACTCTCGCCCAAACACCGTTCTGTGCGACATGACCACATCTTCCCCAGAACTGGCAAAGAAAATCTACGACGCCTGTTCTGTAAAAATTCAAATTCTAGATGCTCCGGTAACAGGTGGCGTTGCAGGGGCAAAATCGGGACAACTCACTTTTATGGTTGGTGGAGCTGAATCGACATTAAGACAGGTAACTCCATTTTTGGAAACCATGGGATCAAAAATTATCCATATGGGGAATGCAGGGGCAGGACAAACAGCAAAATCATGTAATCAAATAGCCGTTGCCGGTATTTTACTCGGAGCAGTCGAAGCGCTTAATCATGCGCAAAAAAACGCTCTCAATATTGATAGGATGTTAGAAATTCTCAATTCGGGCACCGCCGCCAGCCCCCTTTTAAAGTCCTTAAACCAAAGGCTCAAAGAAGTTGGACACGCGCCAAGTTTTTCAATTTCCCACTTCGTCAAAGACCTCAAAATCGCCGCTGCGGACGCCGCCCGTGCTGGATACACCATCTCAACCGTTGATTTCTGCCTGCACTATGTTGAGGCACTTGAACAATCCAACAACGGCGAAAAAGGTCTGCAGATCCTGCTGGATCCTGATAAAAACCAGCGAAACAGGCTACCAAATTCACTTTTATCGGGCCGATAGCATTGTCCTTATTCCAGCCTCTTTTTTTACCTGAATTTAGAAAAATGTTCATTGCTCAATTATTGTCTCTGATCGGCAGCGGCCTAGCCACAATAGCGCTTGGTTTGCTCGCACGCGACCTGGCGGAAGCCTCGGCCGGAGTAATTTTGGGAACCGCCCTTGCGATCAAAATGATCGCCTATGTTGTTGTCTCCCCGTTTGCCACAGCAATTTCGGTTCGTATCCCGAGAAAAACATTTTTAGTGGTTCTTGATCTGTTGCGCGCCGGTCTTGTATTGGCATTTCCATTCGCCAGCAGCCTGGCCCATGTGTACATACTAATTCTGTTACTCTATGCAATTACCGCTGGATTTACACCCGTATTTCAAGCTGGTATCGCCGACATAGTAACTGATGATAAAAACTATATTAAAGCTTTATCATTGTCCCGCCTAGCTTTTAATACCGAAAACATTATCAGCCCAATCGTTGCAGGCTTGCTTTTATCGGTACTGACATTCAACTGGATATTTGTTTTTACCTCCATTGGTTTTGTTGGCTCGGCTATGTTTATCGCGGCATGTAAAAAGGAAAAACGCATTCACTCAGTGTCGGATCAATCGTTTGTTCACCGGCTTACGGCCGGTGTCGTCCTGTTCTGGCAAATCCCCCGACTACAAGGTCTGTTTGTCTTAAATCTGTCAATCGCACTGGTTGGTGCCAATGTTCTGGTAAACTCAATCGTTATTGCTGATTTTGTTTTGTTTGGTGGCGAACAGACCTACCTCCAGCTATTACTGGTTTATGGGCTAGGTTCGTTTGCAGCAGCTTTTTTACTGCAATATTTCATGACTCTGATTGGGTTGCGACTGACATGCCTTAGTGCGGCTTTTCTGGTCTCAACTGCATCCGCATTGCTTTGGATAAACCCCACTTTTACAGGATTTTATGTGACCTGGGCCTTAATAGGCTTTGGCATGTCTTTAATTACCACCAGCAGCGGGTTGATAATTCGTTCATCCTCAAGCGAACAGGACAGGCCAGCAATATTTGCCGCACAGTTTTCGCTTTCACATGCCTGTTGGCTGTTAACCTACCCACTAGTTGGGTGGCTGGGCAAAGAGATTGGTCCAGTTAATGTATTATTTCTGACATCGGGTTTTGCATTTATCATTTCAATACTGGCAATATTTATCTGGAAAACCAGTAAATCAGACCCCTAAAGCATGTCTTGTTTTATGTGATTTATTTAACATGCGTTAAGTCTTTGTTTTTGCGCGTGTCTTTATCCCAAAACTGGTGCCACCCACGGGTCAAGCCCAAGGGCATGCTTTTGGAAAGAAACGCTGTAATCAGCGCAATAGAACCGACAAATAATCCGGATCAAGATGTACCCACATCGTATCGCCGCTGATTTTCTCTGCCCGAATACTGTCCAGCGTCACCGTTAACGATTTACTCTCATCCACAACAGTCTGAAATGTGGTTGAACTTCCCTTGAATACCCTTTGGAGGATTTTTAATTTAATTACATTGGGGGACTTTGGTTTTGTAGGAAAGCAAGTGATGTTTTCAGGACGAATAACCACCCCAACACTTTGACCAGTGGCAGGCATGGCAGAACGGCACTCACCTCGCAACTCCGTGCCGGCCCAATCAAGCACCACATGCTTACCATCAATGCCAGATACAGTGCATTCCAGCATATTGGTTTCACCAATAAAATCCGCTACAAACCGAGTTTCCGGATGACTATACAAATCCTTTGGCGAACCATCTTGCTCAATACGTCCCTCATTCATCACCAAAACCCGGTCAGACATAGTCAATGCCTCCTCCTGGTCATGGGTAACAAATATAAAGGTTTTACCGGTGCGTTTCTGGATTGATTTAAGTTCAATCTGCACCTGTTTGCGCAATTTGGCATCCAGCGCACCCAATGGCTCATCCAGCAACAGTACTCGCGGATCCGGTGCCAATGCTCTGGCCAATGCAACCCTCTGGCGCTGCCCCCCGGAAAGTTCGTCCGGCTTTCTGTCCTTGTAGCCGCCCAACTGCATGAACTCCAGCAATTCATCCACACGCTGCGCAGTTTCACGTTTGGTTTTGCCCTGCAATTCCAGCCCGAAAGCTATGTTTTGTCCCGAAGTCATATGAGGAAAAAGAGCATAATCCTGAAACACCATATTCACATTACGCTTGTTTGGCGGAATGTCGGTGACATCATCACCCCCAAGATAAATGCGCCCGCTTGTAGGTATTTCAAAACCACCCATCATGCGCAATGTAGTTGATTTTCCACAGCCCGAAGGACCCAGAAGTGTTACGAATTCACCCGGTTGAACCGTTAGGTTGATATCTTCAACAGCAACAATAGTTCCGAAATGTTTGCTAAGGCCGACAAGCTTGATAGTAGAGTTTTCCATTTAGATAATATCCTTCTTTATTTGCGCCGTAACAGGCGTTCGGCCGTCAGGCCCATCACCGCGGTAATCAAAAGTACAACAGCAGATATTGCGTTTATTTCTGGCGACATGCCTGTTCTTAACTGGGCAAAAATGTAAACTGGCAATGTGGGCTCATACCCCCCCAGAAAGAAGGAGCGAACAAAATCATCAAAACTGGTAAGCATGCAGAAAATTCCTGCCCCTATCAGCGCCGGAACTAAATAGGGTAAGGTAATTCGAAAGAATGTAACCAGTTTATCGGCACCCAAATCCTGGGCCGCCTCCACATGGCTGAGGGGTTGTGAGTTAAGCCTTGCCATACTCACCAAGGTAACAAAAGGTACACTATGGACTGCATGACCAAGAATCACCGCCATCATACCTGGATCAATCCCCAGGGTCTGACTATAAATCCGCAATGAAATCGCCGAAATAATGCCAGGAACAACCGCTGGTAGAGTTATCAAAGCGAACAAAATCACCTTACCTTTGAAACTGGCTTTGGTAAGCAACATCGCCGCCCAGGTGCCAATAACCAAAGCAATTGCAGTTGAGGAAATGGCGATTGTGAAGGAATAGCCGAAAATCGACAAAATTTCCATGTCCTGAATTACGCCCACATACCAGTCAAGGGTCAGGGATTTAATTGGAAAACCGATAAAATTGGAATCCTTGAACCCCATCAGGATCATCAAAGATAGCGGGATAAATAAATAGAGCACAAAAGCCCAATAAATCATCTGCATTATCAGGCGGGTATGGCGTGTCATTTCAAAAGCCCCTTTCCACCACGCCCCATGATTTTCAGGAACACAGCCGCAAGTGTCAAGGTGGTTATCAACATAATGCTGGAAAACGCAGCACCGGATGGCCATCTATCGGCAGCCACACTGAATGTGTTGGCAATAACCTCAGAAAACAGGGTGCTGCTCGGTCCACCTAGAATAACCGGAGTGGCATAAAATCCAGTTGAAATCAAAAACACCAGAACGCAACCAGCGGTGATACCGTCTTTTGACAGCGGCAGGGTAATTTTCCAGAACCGTCGCCACGCACCAGCCCCAAGATCAGCGGCGGCTTCGTTCATGTTTGATGGGATTTTTTCAAGGGAAGAATAAAGGGGCAACAGCATGTAAAGTGACACCAGATAAACAATACCAAAGCTTAAAGAAAAACTGGTGTACATGAAAGGAATGGGCTGCTCGATCAATCCAAAGAATTTCAGCACTATGTTAACCGCACCATTATTGCCAAGCAGGATCATAATCGCATAGGTGCGAATAATTTCTCCCACCCAAAATGGTATCAGTACAATCAAAAGAAAAAACATCTGTCGATTTTGTGGCACATGACGCGCCAGAAAATAGGCGACCGGATAGGTAAGGATTAGAGCAGAAAAAGTTAAAGCAGCTGAAAATGCCAGAGTTCTGAAAAACGGAATATAGTAAACTCTAGATTGAAAAAACTCACTCCAGGCAGCTAGTGAATAGGAAGATTCTTTGCCCACGCTAAGCGGGTAGGCCTCATAAAAACTGATATCCAGCATTTTCAGCAATGGACCAAGATTGGCAAATAATGCCCAGAAAATCGGTATAAAAGCCAGTAGAAAAAACTGCCGCTTTGGGGTGCCAAGCAGAAAACCAAAAACGGATTGGTATATTTTGTTGGTGACAAGCCAACTCCAGAACCCCTTGGGATCGGAACCGCTGTCAGGCGTAACTTTAGAAGACATATGAGGTTTTTTTCCTATTGGAAATGCACGGGGCCAGGAGGAGATATCCTAGCCCCGCATTGTATGTTGCTAAATCAGGCGGCTTTAACTTCTTCAACCGCCGGGTCAAGAAGACTGTATTTCAACTCGTTATTGTCAGCACGGAAGAACTGCAACGCATCAAGCTCTTCTTGCGTAAACGAGCCTGCAGCTCTTTCAATATCCGTCAAATGATCGGCTGACCCTACAAAGGTTGAAATAAACCCAGAAGCTTTGGTCATATTCGCACCGATTTCAGGACGGGCAAGCAAAGCATCAAGCAGAATATAGGCGTTATCCGAGTTTGGACCGTTTTTGGTGACATTGTAGTTATAAACGAAACCATAGCTACCCTCTTTAGGAATAGTCATAGCCGCAGGGAAGCCGTCCATGATCAGTTTGGACACCGGGCCAGACCAGGCCATTCCAAGGGAAATATCCTGGTTAATCATCATTTGCTGGAATTCAGCACCTGAATCATAATATTTGCGTACCTTTGGCTTGTTCTCAATCAGGAACGCCTTGGCAGCATTCACAGCTTCTGCAGCCTTGGCCTGATCATAGCCGATCATGTTGCCGTCATAACCAAGATACAGCATAACAATCGACATGAAATCCTGCATGATATATGCATTTTGACCAGCGTATTTATCAGAGAATATCACATCCCAGCTCCGAGCTTCCTCAGCGCTGACAATGTCAGAATTGTAAGCTAGAACCTCTGCACCAGCCAGAATAGGAACACCCCATTTTTGACCGTTTACAAGGGTCCAGTCAGCTTCAGAATAAACCGTGTTCACCTTGTCCCAGTTTTTCAGGCGATCAACATCCAGCGGTGAAACAAGTTCGGAATCGATAAACTGACGGAAGCGGTGGCCGGCAATGGTAACAATATCGGCAGTGGGCGAATTGGCTTCAGCAACCAGCAGATTAAACTGTTTGCCCTGATCGTCCACCAGACGTTCACGTATCTTAATGCCAGTATCTCTTTCAAACTCTTCCTTGAAATCATCTGGCAAAAAGTTCGCATAGGTCCAAACATTTACTGTTTTAGATGCAGCATATGCAGGTATAAAAATTGATGGAGCAGCAAGAATAGTCGTTGCGGCGGCACCAGTTTTTAGCAGTTTGCGTCGTGTAATTAGTTTTTTAATCATAGTTTCCTCCTGGTTGAATAGTAGTGTTAAAGTTTATAGTTGGAGCATTGCTCCAGGGCCCGGTCAATCCGACCCAGCCTGTTTAATTTTCCAGTTTCTCCCTGCAATAGTTTCAAAAGATTGTCATCACTCTTACCCATTGTTTCCAATCCCATCATCAAATCATTCATGGCATAAAAGTTACAATCATAAAGCGCATTAAACAATGTTATTCCAGCTTCGTGCAAAGGCGCTCTAACGCCAACCTGCCGCCCCAGCCAAGCAATTGGAACCAGCCCATAGGGAACATCTTCAAGCACGTAGCGCGTTTCCATATTTGTGGGGCCGTAACCGCACTGACCATTTTTAACCATGGCTGCGCTCATGTCCGCAACAGACCCTGGTTCCACATGGAAGGACCAGCTAAAATGCTCATAGATATTGCGGAGCTTCAAATTCAGAGCCTGCCCGATTGCTAGACGCTCCCCATCCAGCTTTTCAAGCAACCTTCCAACCGCAGGGGTTATGTTTTCGGCCTGTATCCAAGTTTCTCCTTTTTCGATTCTAGTTAAATTACAAAGAGCAATACCAAGATGATTTTGTGGGTTAAGATTACTAAGACTGATTGCCATCAGGCCATCACGCAAAACAAATCTGTCTCCAAAAAGCTGCTGACAAATCCCAAGTCCCAATTCAGCGTGCTCTGCTGGGAGTGTTGCAATATCAACCCGATCACGCAACGTACTCAAATTAACCTGCAACGGTGATTTCTTGCGCCCAGCAACAATGGTGGTGCTAAGGGCTATAATCAGCGGTGTAATTCCCTTGCCTTCCAGAATTGAGTGCAAATACTCGCTGGCAAATGGCACATGAGATGAAATAATTACGGTCTGATCCGAGCGCAAATTAAGTGCAATCTGATCAAGGACCATTTTATGCCCATAAGCGGGGATCGCAAGAACAATTATGTCGCAAACCTCAACAAGCTTTTGAGCAGTAAGAACCATAGCAGGAACAAATTCAATTTCAACGGCACCTGTAACCCTGACGCTCTGACCAAGCTCCAACCGCTCTGGGAAAGAACCAGTTGGAGACCAAATGAATGAATTAATTGCGTTTTTTGAAAGCACCGCAGCACACCCCAGACCAATTGGCCCAGTTCCAATAATACCCACTGTCGGATTATCGGATATTTCCATCAATCTAAAAATCCTAAGTCAAATATAATGCACATTCTCGAGGATCCTTACTCCTAGCCACTCACATGCCAAACAGAAACTTTGATCTTTTCACGTTCTTGACATGTCAGATACAGTAAGCTGATATCACCTGACATGTCAAGCAATACTGCTGGGGTTGTGAAAACAATTTTGCCAATTTCTGCATTCGTGAAACTTTTTGTCAAAAGCGCCAATACTTTTTAACGTTGCGCGCCCATTTCAAGTTTAGGTCTATTAACACAATATCAAGCTGCAATTTTTGGTAAAAAAAGCGCTTCTTCACCATTTTTCGCCTCTGCTAAAACCTAGATATATGCCAAACTGTCCAAAATATGATAAAGTCCTTTTCGCACCACTATGTGATTAGCGACCACAATAAGGTGCGGATGCTTTTATTTTGG
>JAMONS010000006.1 GCA_027065555.1 Hyphomicrobiales bacterium
AGGAATTGTTATACCACCAGCATTAAAACCACCCTCAGTTGTTGGTTCAGAAACTTTAACATCAACCACTAAAGCAATAATTCCATTAGATTTCACTGTCGGGGTAAATTTAAGATCAACACCAAATTCCTTAAACTCAAATAATATTTGACCATTATCAATACCAACAGGAACAGGAAATTCTCCACCAACAAGAAATTCAGCAGACTGTCCTGATAATGCAGAAAGCGTTGGCTCAGCTAATGTTCTTAAAGCTCCACGCCTCTCAAGCGCACGTAAAGTTGCACTAATTGCTAAATCACCAATACCAACAGAAGCAGAAACAGTATTTGGTGGAACAACATTTGAAGCACCGCCAAGTGCGGGCACAGATATCATAGATGTCGATAATGAACCCATACCAAATGAGCCGCTTAGATTAATTCCTAATTGCTTAACTGTTTCACGCCCAACCTCAGCAATAGTAACCTTGAGCATAACTTGTTGAGCACCTTCAACCTTAATAATATTGGCAACATTTTCTTCTCCGCCAGCAAATTGCGCAGCTATTGCAACAGCTTTTTCCATATCATCGCCAGAGCGAACAGACCCTGAAAGTACTAACCGCTCACCAAATGATTCTATTTTTATTTTTGCTCCAGGAATTATCGACGAAATAGTTGCAGCTAAACCAGAAGCATCAGTTATAACTGAAACTTCAAGAACAGAAATCTTAGCACCTCTTGCATCAAGAAAGAAAATATTTGTTTCGCCAACACCCACCCCTTGAAGAATTGCACGGCGTTTTGAGCGCATCACTACCCCTGCAACATTTGGCTGAGAAACAATCACCTCACCCACTTCAGCTGGCAAATCAATAATAACTGATTTATTGTGACCAACCTGCAAATATTGCGTTGCCCCCATTTCGGACTTAGAAATTCGTAATTGGGTAACTTTTTGCGCACTAGCTGGAAGAATAGGCAATAAAAATCCAAACCCCAACATTACAGCTATAATTAACTTTGTAATTCTATTAAATGAAGAATGTTTTGATTTTTGTGTTGTTTTAAGCATGTTAATTTCAAACCTTATTGCTGCGGGGCGAATGACATTTGACCGTCTAGCATTTGATCATCTAAAATATTATCTGGATTAAAATATTCATTAGGGCTAGTTTGATATACTTCTTCAGGTAATTCTCCTGCTTCAATCATATTAGTTTCTGGTGGCATATTAGTTTCTGGTAACGCCATTGGTGATGCTATAGTTTTTCCTGAAATAACATTCACCTCTTTGCCAAACCTTATCATCCGAATTTCAGCATTAGCACCTTGCGAATCCATCAAATTTGCTTGCTCTCCAAAATCAGCAACAGAGCGCAAGATAAGTGCCAACTGGCCAATTTCTGAAGCATTAACAATGCTCTCTGATTGAATTGGGCTAAGTTCTAAAACAGCAATAGTTTCATTTGAAAATGCCATTTCTTCTTTCTTAACTTCATTACCTTGAGAACTTGAATAATCAAAACGGCTATCAATCACCAAAACTTTTACATTTTGCAAAATAGTTTCAGATCTCTCACCATTATCTGTTCTCGAAGTAAGCACAACATCAACCCGATCATTTGGAACAATAAACCCACCTGCCCCATTCTCAGCCTTAATAGATATAGAAACAGCTCTCATTCCCGGCTCAATTACAGCAGAAAGATAACCCTGATCAGATCGAGCTAATTTTGATTCACGTATTGGCTCGCCTTCAAAAAATACAAACCTTGCAACAGCCCCAGTAAGCTCATCTTGAGCATTTGGCGCCATTTCATTAGTGATAAATTCAGGACGAACCACACCACTTGGCCAATCTTGCCATTCAAGAAGACCTGAATTAAGTCGCTCGCCAACACCTATTCCTTGTCGAGCAACTAAAACTTTTACTCTAGCTTCTTCTTGAATAATAACCTTTGCTTCTTTTATTTCTACTGTGTCATCTTGCAATGCCATTAATGCTGCAAGTCCACCTGCAACAATCGCTACACCAAGAAGAATAATACGTGAGGGTTTCATTCCCAAACTCCAAATTACAAGGCAATTCAAGCCAAATTGCTAAGCCTTGACTTAGCTTTGCACAAAAAACGTCAAAGTTTAGTTAATCTAGTCTTACTAATTTTAGTTAACAGCTAGTTATTTTTATTTTATTGCAAATTTTTGAATTTCTTTTGCTAAGAAAACATTCGATTTGCTCTTGCAAATTACTAATAGTGCTCTTGCAAATTACTAATATTATTCTTGTAAATTGCCAATGAAATCTCTATCCAAACAGACCAACAAATATTACCGATTGTGGATATACCAGCAACCCAGCAGCAGCCAGAGCAATACCGTATGGAATGCCCGAAACGCTAGAATGAAGCCTTTTTATCCAAACAACATCTTTAAGTTGTGCTGGTATTGGGATCATTCTTACCCCTAGAAAAATCAAAGTCAAAGCTCCGCCAAAAAGTGCCCCATAAATAAGGTAGGCTAGAGAAATATAAGGGCCAAACCATAGCGCAGTAGCAGCTGCAAGTTTAGCATCTCCACCACCAACCCAACCAAAACTAAACAAGATAAATGAAGCAATTAATACAAGCAAAGAAATAGCAATATGCATCCCAAATAAAGAAAGCGGCATTCCAACAATCATTGCCAAAATTACAAAGCTAACTATTAATCCTAAAACAATTTTGTTAGAAATTCGCATGGTTAGCATATCAGAAAAAGCAGCAAACGCCATAAAAGCAGGAAATATTAGTAACCCCAACATACTCATAAAAATTTCTCCAGTAGTTTATTTTATCAATTATCCTTATTAAAATTATTATAATGCCTGCCAATTAAAAAACCATAAAGCAAAACATAAAAAAAGGGGAGCAAAACTTGCTCCCCTTATTCTGTTATAGCTACTTAACTTATATATTATTCAGCAGGAGCAACTACCAGTTTTTCAGAAACGGCATCAAATGTAGCCGTCAGATTGTCTCCAAGAGTAGTAACAGCAACAATAATGCCAACAGCAATAAGAGCAGCAATTAGGCCATATTCAATAGCAGTTGCACCAGATTCGTCTTTAATAAAGCGTTTTAATGTATTCATTTTAATTCTCCTTGATTTCACGTTACTTAATGTAACGGCATAGTTCGATTTTAATTATCGTTCGATAAATATTTTTCGAACTCACAAGCAACCTAACAAACGCAAATTGAAATAGAATTAAAACAATAGATAAAATGCAATCAATTAGGTAATTTGTGAAATATGCCTAACAAATCATGAACATATGAAGCACTCTTAGATTGTAATATTATCGCCTATATTCATATAGCTATATATATAAAGACAGTTTTTATAATTAATTTCATTACGTTTTAGAATTGTTCACCATTTTGAGCGAAACTGCTTGATGTAAGTTTAAGTAATTATGGCTAAATTCATGTCTATTAAAATAAATAAACTATTTTTTGCTTTGATTTTTTCTATCATTGCTAATCTATTCACTAATGTTGCAGCTCATGCGCAATCTAGCGATTTAAATATTGCTGGTGTAATAAGTGTAAACGTCAATATGGCTCGTGTTTTACGTATAAATGCACCAGCAGCTACTGTAATTATTGGAAATCCCGGTATTGCCGATGTCACCATTCAAGACTCGCAAACGTTAATCTTAACTGGTAAGTCTTATGGACAAACAAATTTAATTGTTCTTGATAGTGCAGGTAATCCTATTGCCGATACTTTAATTGAAGTTATTCAAACATCAGGTGATGTAGTAACAGTTTATATGGGGCTGGCACGTATCACCTTAGCATGTGAGCCTGTTTGTCAACCAACTGCGACACTTGGTGATGATATAGAGTTTACATCACAGGCTATAAGTTCTTCAACATTAATTGAAGATGCTGCTCAATAGGCTTCAATTTTCTTTATCATTAGAGGCAATACCATTGCCCTTTTCAGCTCTATCATCTTCGTCAATAATTGGCTTGTCATCATCGTCAATTAATATACGCATACCAGCACCTTCAAGGTCTTCATATTGACCAGAACGAAGCGACCATAAAAACATTCCAAGCCAAAGAAACCCAAGAAATAGTGCTAATGGTATTAAAAATAATATTGTTTTCATTGTGCTGGCATTTTATTATTTGATGCTATTTTTTTATTATTTATCTTTATCTGAGTACTAATAGGCTTTTTAAGTAAAATATCATTTGATCCAAAGCGCAAGCGCAAAGAATTAAGCGTTACAATAATAGAAGAAGTGCTCATTGCAAGCGCTGCAATAAGCGGAGTAACATGCCCCATTACAGCCAATGGAACTGCAACACAATTATAAGCTATTGCTAAACCAAAATTTTGCTTAACTGTTCTTGCGGTACGTTTTGCCATTTGAATAGCAAAAGGCACAGCATCTAAACTATCTCTTGTATAAATAAAATCAGCAACATTACGGCCAATATCAGCAGCACTTGATGGCGCCATTGAAACATGAGCAACACGCAAAGCTGGTGCGTCATTCATACCATCACCAACCATTAAAACCTTATCACCCTGCTTTGAAAATTCTAACAAACTATCCAATTTATCTTTTGGTGTTAGGCTAAAATGCGCATTTTCTATGCCTATATCTTTGGCTAGCGCCATTACTGGCTCTTCTCTATCGCCAGATAAAAGCACAATTGGAATTTTTTTATTTTTTAATTGCTCAATAGTTTTGCTCGCCTCATCACGAACTTTATCAATAAAGCTAAATCCAGCTACTGGCTTATCATTTTTACTCAGCCAAACAGTTGAGCCTTTTGTTGGCACTTTAATATTTTGCGCATTACAAAATTCTGCTCGCCCCAAACGCCAAACATCACCACCCTGCTTTACCTCAACTCCTAAACCCGGCACCTCTTTCGCTCCATCAATCGAAATAACTGCCCCAACTGATTTAACCAATGCTTTAGAAAAAGGATGACGAGAGGAGCTAGCAAGGCTTGCCGCTTTTATTTTTAATGCCTTTGTGCCCAATATTTGCTTTTCAAATATCGGTGTGCCTTTTGTAAGTGTTCCCGTCTTATCAAATGCAATGCGATTTATTTCTGCCAATTTTTCAATCGCCGCCCCGTCACGCATCATAATGCCAGCTTCAAATAATCTTCCCGCCGCAACCACATGCGCAATAGGAACAGCAAGAGCCAATGCACAAGGACAAGTAACAATAAGCACCGCAATAGCATTAAGCGTTGCAATATGCCAATCACCTGTCATAAATCCCCAACCCAAAAATGTTCCAAGTGATAATAAATGCACCGCCGGCGCATAAATAGTAGCGGCCCTATCGGCTATGCGTTTATAACCAGCTTTTGATCCTTCAGCTGCCTCCATTAAAGAAATCATTCGAGCTAAAAAACTATCCGTTGCAGGTTTTAGAACTAACATTTTCAGCGTACCAGAAAGATTAGCACTACCTGCTAATAACCTGTCGCCTTTTTTCATTTGCACTGGCACAGATTCACCCGTAACCAAAGAGAGATCAACATCTGAAATACCAGAAATTATTTCTCCATCAACAGGTATCCTCTCCCCTGCGCCAATTTCTAATATCATCGAAGGGACAACTTCATTTATCGCAAGCAATTCACGTCTTTTATCAGCGTGAATTACCATAACATTTCGTGGTGCTAAACGCGCAAGATTGCGCACTGCACCTCGTGCTTTTTCACGCATAAAATAATCAAACGTTCGACCAATAAGCAAAAAGAATAATAAAGAAACTGCTGCATCAAAATAGGCGTCGGGGCTTGAATTGAGTGTTTCATAAATTGACATTAATAAGGCCAGCACAACCGCCAAAGAAATTGGCACGTCCATATTAAGATTACCACGCCTTAGAACTCGAAAAGCAGAGCGGAAAAACGGACGACCCGAATAAGCAACTGCAGGAATGGCAATTAGTGCTGAAATCCAGTGAAATAAATCACGAGTAACTGGCTCTGCCCCTGCCCAAATAGAAATAGAAAACAACATAATATTACCAGCCGCAAAGCCAGCAACCGCTAAAGCACGCACTAGTTCTGAAAGAGTTTCATCACCTTTTTTATCAATATCAGGATCTAATAAAAATGTGCGGTAACCACTATTAATTATGGCTTTTGTAATATCAGAGACACGCCCTTTTCCAACAGAAAAATTAATACGAACTCGTTTGGTTGAGAAATTTACTCGTGCCTCATTGACCATTTCAAGCCTGTTTAAGGCTTTTTCGATTGTCGATATGCAAGCGGCACAATTAACATCAGGCACAGCCATTTCAAGCTGACGAGTTCCGTTCTCTTGCTCAATAGAAACAGCTAATAATGTTTCATCATCACTTTCAGGAGTGCTAACTTGCTCAAGCGTTGTATCTCCATTGGGGGCGCAGCATGACATAATTACTCTTCTATATTTATCTTATAATAATGCTCAAAACTTGGTTGATCCGCAAAACTAGCAACAACTTGAATTTTCCATGTTCCAGCTGCAAGCTCAGCATTTGCACTATATATTCCATTTTCTTGCAATTCTAATATTAGTTGCAGATCATCTTTTGTGCCAACAGGGCGATTTACTTGCACTTTAACTTGTTCAGCTTTTATTGGAAGACTTTCACCATCAAGCAACGAAAACAATAAAGTCTGGTCTTTTATCTCAATATTACTAGTCCAACCAAGTGCATGTTGCGCTCTATTTGCCTCTAATTTGCTATTATATTCTTGAGAAGCAACATAGGTATTTTTAACAACCAAACCAGTCCAAGCATTGAGTGCTTGCATTGACATTAATAGGTTCATGCCAAATATAACGCCAAAAAAGCAAAGCATAATAATTAGCATATGCTTACCAGTAAATTGCTTTTGCGGCTTTGTATTTTCAGAATTAGCTCGCATTATATTTCTACCTTTTTTTATTTAGCAGGAATTTCAAAGAAAGTCACAGCACTTGTTGTTCTTTCATTTGAAAGATAAGTAACAATCATCTTAAAGTTAGTTCGCACTTCTTCAAGCTCTTTTGGATCATAAGTTATATAAAGTCTAACTGGCAAAACCTCATCTGGCGGCAGATCTAATATTAAGCTCTCAAATATCTCATTATTATTATTAACTAATGATAGTTTTGCGTTCGGCAATCCTTCTAATTTTAACTCAACCTTTTGCGGTTGCGGCACCATATTAAGTATTTTAATATCATAGCCGTTCCGAATAGTCCCATCAGATAGCGCAACATATAGCGGATTTCTATCATGCAAAATATTCATATCAAGCGGATTTCTAAGCGATAGGACAACTAACATTCCAATTCCTACTGCTCCCCAAATAGTAAAATATAAAACATTTCTTGGGCTAAGGAATAATTTCCAATTAGGATATTTGAACTTTTCAAACAGCTTATTGGTTTTACTATCACGTACTTTTGAGGGAACTATTGTCCTATTATCCATTAAAACATTATGGTTTGCGTGATGAGATGCTAATAATTGCTTTTTTTCATCTTCACTCACGGCGCTCGCAAGAGCTAGGTTTTGGGTATAATCTTTTAGGGTTGTATAAGAAATAAGCCCCTTTTCTAAACCCAATTTTTCCATAACATTATCACAAGCGTCGATACAAAGCCCACAAGTAATACATTCAATTTGTTGTCCATCACGAATATCAATTCCTGTCGGGCAAACCGCAACACATGCATCACAATCAACACAATCACCAACTAAATCCCCTGCCGCTTTTAGTTTTTTTGCACTTTTTGTGCGTGGCTCACCCCGCCAATCATTATAAGTAACTGTTAAAGAATTTTCATCGAGCATCGCTCCTTGAATGCGTGGCCAAGGACACATATACACACACATTTGCTCACGCATAAACCCAGCAAAAATGAAAGTTGTAGCGGTAAGGATGGCAATAGTAATATATGCAACAGGTGCTGCTTGTAGAGTTATGAGATCTTTAGCCAATTGTGGCGCTTCAGCAAAATAAGATATAAAAACAGCACCAGTAAGAATTGAAATAATCAGCCAAATTAAATATTTGAGCGAGAATTTAAAAATTTTCTCAAACGTCCAAGCCCCCTTTTCTAATTTCAGACGGGCATTTCTATCGCCTTCAATTTTGCGCTCAACCCAAATAAACATATCAGTAAAAACGGTTTGCGGGCACGAATAACCACACCATGCACGCCCCAAAACAGACGTTATTAAAAACAACCCAACCCCAGCCATTATTAACATGCCAGTGACATAATAAAATTCTTGCGGCCATATCTCAATATTAGCAAAAAAGAATTTTCTGTTAGCTAAATCAATAAGTAAAAACTGATCAGAAGCATAAGGGCCTCGATCCCACCTTATCCAAGGGGTAAAAACAAATATTCCGAGAGTAAGTAGCAACCAGAACCACTTAAACCTTCTAAAATTCCCTTTTACATCTTTAGGGAAAATATTCTTTCGCGCTTCATAAAGCACAATTTTTTCTTGCTTGTTTTCTTTTGGGTTTTTAGCCATAGCTTTAGAACTTTTCTATTCAATTCGCATTTTTTGACTTATTGATGTAATATCTATCTCTTAGCTCAATGAAATTAGTTACTCCCATTATCTTACATTGGGCAAGGTAATTATGAATTTTCTAATAAAATGTGAACTTAAAGAGAAAGGCCGCCCTAATAGAGCGACCTTTAATTTTATTTTTTTGTACGCCTACTGACCGCCACCAAGCGAATGAACATAAACAGCTAATTGCTTGATAGTTACATCATCTAACTTATCGCTCCAACCGGGCATTTCACCATGTTTTGGCTGGTTAATTTGTGCCGTAATGGCTTCAACACCGCCAGCAAAAAGCCAAATAGCATTATTAAGAGCAGGCCCACCAAGATCAGCAACCCCCTCTCCAACATCGCCATGACATGCGGCACAATTATCAACAAACAATTCTTTGCCAGTATTTGCAAGGGCGCTATCAGCTTCCGTGCCAGAAATAGAGGCAACATAATTTGCTATCGCATCAATCTCATCTTTTTCAAGCAATTCATCAGCACCAAAAGCAGGCATTTCACTAATTCGTGTATCCTCATTGGCTACATAACGAGCACCATGAGCAATGGTTGTGTAAATAGCATCAAGCGTGCCACCCCAAATCCATTCATCATCATTTAGGTTTGGAAAGCCAACAAAACCTTGCGCACCCGCACCATGACATTGAGAGCAATTAACCTTAAATGCAGCATTGCCACCAGCCCGTGAAAAACGAGCAAGTTCTTCGTCCTTGAGAATATCAACTACTTCACTAGCCTCAATTTTATCCAAAAATTGCGATTGAGCCGCTTTTGCCATCTCAACTTCGCTAACTAAATTGGCTCGTGAGGAATATCCTAGCACACCTTTTGTAGCACCATTTATCAATGGCCAAGCTGGCATAGCAATCATATAGCCTACAGCCCAAATTATAGTGGCATAAAATATCCACAACCACCAACGCGGTAATGGTGTATTAAGCTCCTTGATACCGTCCCATTCATGGCCAGTAGTTTCGGTGCCGCTGATTTCATCAATTTCATTTTTATCTTCACTCATATCGAAATTTCCCTTTCTCAGCCATCTTCTCTAAATGGAATATTAGCAGCATCTTCTGCTTCTTTTTTTGCTTTGGGACGTAAAACAAAAAGCACAACACCAATAAAAGCTGTAAATAGATAAAAAAGCCCCCAAGTAACAGAGAAATCTCTTAAAATTTCATAAGTCATTTTATCCCCCTAACGACTTTCTGCTGGCACATAGGTAGAGAAATCCACCAAAGTACCAAGCATTTGCAGGTAGGCAACCATAGCATCCATTTCAGTAATTTCATCTGGATTACCATCAAAATCACCAAGCGGAACGCTAAATCTTCCATCATATGTATAGCGCTCTTCAAGCCCCGAAATATCAGCATCTGTTGTTGCTTGTGCAACCACATCAGCTATCACATTTTCAACTTGCGCTGCACTATATGGAACACCTACTAATTGGTTTGCCCTAAGATGAGCCCCATAATTTTCAAAATCAAGTTTCGTCTTAGAGAGGAAACCATATTTAGGCATGATTGATTCTGGAACTAGTGAACGTGGATCTGTGAGATGCTTAACCTGCCATTCATTAGAATAGCGCCCACCAACCCGAGCCAAATCTGGCCCGGTTCGTTTTGATCCCCATTGAAAGGGATGATCATACATACTCTCAGCTGCCAATGAATATTGGCCATAACGCTCTACTTCATCACGAAAAGGTCGTATCATTTGTGAATGGCATGCATAACAGCCCTCACGAATATAGATATTACGCCCAGCCAACTCAAGTGGAGTATAGGGGCGCATACCTTCTACCTTTTCGATAGTATTTTGAAAGTAAAACAATGGCGCTATTTCAACAAGACCACCAATAGAAACAACGACTAGTGAGCCTACTAACAACAAAGAGACATTTTTCTCAAGTATTTTATGTTTATCTAAAATCGACATTTTCAACGCCTCCTATTCTGCTGGCTGTGCGGCAGGTGATGCCATTGGTTTTTCGTTACGAACATCGCCACGAATTGTTTTATAAACATTCCACGCCATGATTGTTCCACCTGTTAGATATAACAGACCTGCAATCATGCGAAGCACATAATAAGGATATAGTGCTGCAACGGATTCAGCGAAAGAATATACCAAGAAACCTTGTGAATCATATGTTTTCCACATCAGGCCTTGCGTAATACCTGCAACCCAAAGCGCAGATACATAAATAACGATGCCAAGTGTTGCTAACCAGAAATGCCAGTTAACTAAACGTAAGGAATAAAGCTGTTTACGACCCCATAATCTTGGAACAAGGAAGTAAATTGCACCAAATGTAATCATACCAACCCAACCAAGCGCACCTGAATGCACATGGCCAATAGTCCAGTCAGTATAATGGCTCAATGAGTTAACCGCTTTAATTGCCATAACTGGCCCTTCAAAGGTCGACATACCATAAAAAGCGAGCGACATAACCATCATGCGAATGATAGGATCTGTACGAATTTTATCCCATGCTCCTGAAAGTGTCATTAGACCATTAATCATACCACCCCAAGAAGGCATCCATAACATAATAGAGAAAGCCATGCCTAGTGTCTGCGTCCAATCAGGAAGCGCAGTATAATGAAGGTGATGCGGCCCTGCCCAAATATAAAGGAATATCAAAGACCAGAAATGTATGATTGAAAGACGATATGAATATACTGGTCTTTGCGCCTGTTTAGGTAGGAAATAATACATCATACCCAAGAATCCAGCAGTTAAGAAAAACCCAACTGCATTATGGCCATACCACCATTGCGTCATTGCATCTTGCACACCAGCAAATAATGAATATGATTTTATACCAAGGAAAGAAACAGGAACAGCCAAATTATTAACCACATGGAGCATTGCAATAGTAACAATGAAAGCCAGATAGAACCAGTTAGCTACATATATATGCTTTTCTTTACGCTTAACCAGCGTTCCCATAAATACAACAAGATAGGCTACCCAGACTATTGTTAACCAAATATCTACATACCATTCTGGCTCTGCATATTCACGCCCTTGAGTAATTCCCAACAGATAACCTGTAGCGGCCATCACGATAAATAATTGATATCCCCAAAAAACAAACCATGTCAGACCATCTCCGCCCCATAATCTCGCACGACAAGTACGCTGAACCACATAAAAAGATGTCGTCAGAAGCGCTGTGCCACCAAAGGCAAAAACCACCGCCGAAGTATGTACTGGACGCATTCGCCCTAAATTAAACCACGGCTCCAAATTAAATTCTGGCCAAGCAAGCGCAGTAGCAATAAGCACGCCCTGCAAAAAGCCGATAACACCCCAAAAAATCGTTAAAATGACGCCAATTCTTATTGGCTCGTCCATATAACCTGATTTATCTACTTCTTTATTTCCATTAACCTGCACCAAACGTGCCATCACTATGGTTGCAATACCAAGAGTTAGTGCCAATATTAATGCATGCGCTCGAAATAAAGGATCTGCAGCAAAAGCAGCTCCAAGCACAGCAAGTAAAGTACCAATTCCAAGTATGATAGTTCCACTTAGATGTCTCATAATTCCCCCAGACGTTCAAATAACGCGTTTAAGTCTGATTATTGTCCCATTTACAACCAAGATAGTTGCCAACATTTCCATACTTAATTATTAATTATTACTATACTTTGATATAGATCAAAGCACACGCATTAAGCTTATGCCGCAATATGCTCTATATGCAACTGCTTTTAGAAAATTTTTTGCTAATTTTGTATTTGTTTTGATAAACTCAACGATAATAGGGTAATTATGAACAATATTACCTCCCTTGATTGTATTGCTAATGTAAAAGAATCTTATGAGCAGGCTATAAGTGAGCAAATAGCACTTTGCGATATTTTAGAAGATATAGCTGATTCGCTGCCCTATAATATCGATAAACAAATATGTAACCACACTTCAATAATGCTAAATTCTATAATAAAAAGAGCCCATAGAATTGAACAGGATATTCTCTTTCCTTATCTAAAAGACAATGCACCAAACGCAATAGATTTAACAAAAACCTTTGCTAGATTAAAAAAGCAGAACTTAAGAGACCAATATAGCGGCGAAGAATTGGCTGAAATATTACTCTCATATGCAATTAACAAACCATCTCATAGCGCAGAAACAACTGGATATATAATTAGAGCTTATTTTGAAAGCCTAAGGCGCCATATTGCTTTTGTTGATGAATTGATAAATCCAACATTTGATCAATAATTATACTTTAGGAAATTAGCAGGACTAACCGCAAGATTTTTTCAATAGGCGTAAATCAGGAACATCAACATGGCGATTAACAGAAATCTCAATCACCCCATCTGCACGTAATTTAGTAAATTGCCGTGATACGGTTTCTATAGTCAACCCCAAAAAATCAGCGATATCCGCCCGTGTTAGTGGCAATTCAAAACTTATATTTTCAAAATCCCCACCAATATAATTAGGATCGATATGCGTGGCAATAAGATACAAAAAACATGCAACCTTCTCTGCCGCTGTTTTGCGACCTAAAGTAACCATCCAATCACGAGCTTCATCAAGTTCCCTTAAGGCCTGCTCAAGCAATTTATGCTCAAGCTCTGGATTGGCTTTAATTAACCGCTCCAAAGCTGGTTTTGGCATACGACAAACCTGAACATTTGAAGCTGCTTCTGCATTAAAATGATTTTTTGAGGAAAACATACGCCCAATTAAATCAGGAGCAAACTGCAACCCCACTACTTGCTGACGACCATCTTCAAGCATTTTTGTTAATTTAACAACACCGTGCATAATGCTAGCATACGAAAGCACAGCCTCACTATCAGCGCTTAATTCTTGGCCGGCACTATAATCAACTAATCTTGTGTGCTTTGAAAGTTCAAGCAATTCCTCAGGCTTTAATGCACCGCATATTCCCTTGTGGCGAACTTCACATGACCGGCATAATTTTGGTATATTAGAGTTATGAATATCCAAACGTTTCTCCACAAAGCCTCCTAACTACTAAATGTTCTCTAATTGTAAATCACTACGTTAAATAACACCATAGCTCATTATTAATATTTTTAGTCATGTATATAAATAAATCCAATTATTTTATAAATAACAAAATTAGCTTAAGCCTACTAAAGGTTTGCCCCCTCTCATCAAAATATTTTGATTCAAATCAATGCAACAAACAAAAAAATAAAGCAAAATGACGATTAAAGGAATTTAATTATAAATATTAAAGGAGAATATTATGCTCAGGGATTTAATAGTTCATCTAGAAGGCAATAAAGAAGATAAAGTGCGCTTGGCCTATGCTGAATTACTAGCTGTGCGCCATGATGCTTTTATCACTGGATTATTTAGCAACATCGTGCCTGATAATGTTTATAGTGCTGGTTATGGCTCAATGTTAGCAGCACAATCAGCTTCACAAATGCAAGAAACCGCAATGAAAAACGGTGACAAAGCTGAAAAAAAATTAAAGAAAATGCTAGACAAACTGAGCGCAAAAACAGAGTTACGCCGTCTTGATGTAAGTTTTTCAATCGCTCCTCAAAAAGTTAGTGCTGAAACAAGAACTTCTGACTTAATGATTGCAACTCGCCCCTATAATCATCATAGTGCCGCCCCTGAATTGCTTGAAGCAGTATTATTTAACTCTGGTCGGGCAGTATTTTTTGCACCCCCCGCAATAATGCCAAATGGTGAAATTGATCATTGTGTTGTAGCTTGGCGAAATACTCGTGAAAGCTCTCGTGCGGTTTCTCAAGCCATGCCAATTTTAACTAAAGCAAAAAAAGTTACTATTGCACTGATCGCAGAAGAGGGTAGCAAAGAGTTTGAAAAAGCTATGCCCGGCGCAGATATTGCAAGGCATTTGGATAGGCATGGAGTTAATGTGCAAATACGCCAAATCACTGAATGGTCAAATCCTGCAGAGGCATTGCTAAACGAAATGGCAAGAATAGATGGCAAATTATTAGTCATGGGTGGTTATGGCCATTCACGCTTTAGAGAATTAGTACTTGGCGGAGTTACTAGAGATGTCCTTAAAAACTCCGAATTCCCAGTATTAATGAGCCACTAGATTTTTCATTTAACAGTTTTATCTTGAAAAGGAAAATATGTTATGCCTAATTTGCCTAAATCATTTCGCCACATAAAATTAGAGCTAGCCCGCGAAAGAGATAACCCAAGAGGTGATGGCGAGCATGGCTATGATATCCTTGCTCCCTTAACATCTGATGGCAAAATTGATAGCGAGTTAGCAAAAAAATATCGTGCGAAATGCCGAGTTCGCCGCTTTAGACCTAATGAGCCAGATGCAATAGGCCTATTATTACACGGACCAGGTGGTCGCTGGAGCATTGATTATGATGATACAAGACCAGATGATGATGAAGCGGCCTTTAGGTTTAGCGACGAACATTTCACACTTGGCGAATATGTTTCAATAAAAGAAGATGACGGCAAAATGCACACCTTTAGAATAACTCTGGTACAAGAACTTTAGAAAAACCTCTACTTGCAATAGAGGTGTATCTAAAATAGGTATGCTACAGTTTATAACCTCTCATTTTATTTTACCTGTTAATCTTATCAACTGTAATAATTCTAAAAGTATTAGAATTTATCGTAATAATAATATTATTTTCAATATTTGTAACATAAAAATTTTTCCCAACTTTTGAAAAATACTTCTCTTCAGTTTTTTCTAAAATAGAAAACATAAAACCTTCAATTTGTTTTTTTGAAAACTTGGTATTAAGCTTTTTATTTATTCGTCCATAAACAAGTTCTGTATAACAAAGGTTTTCTAAAATTTTGTTTTTATTTATACTCACGCTATTTTCCCAAATATTAAAGTTCACGTAATTATTCATAATAGAAATAGCAGCACACAAATCAATCAATATCTGATAATAAATCCCTCAACTTGCCCTTAGTTGTTTGAGTTTGCTGCACCTTATCACTTATCGCCTTAAATCCCTCAAGCTGTTGCAATTTCTTTGCTTCAACCAGCGACATAGAAAAAACAATAATCTCCTCGTCAGTTGAATTATCAATATTTGTAACTTGCTCTATTTTTGCACTAATCATACCACCAGCAATAGTATTATTGCTATCAGGGTCAATTAAGATAAAAGAACCAGTATCAGGGTTTTCATCATAAATATCAAAATTAGCGATCTCTTCAAAGCGCAATTTCACCTTACCAATATTGTTTAATTCAAAGCTATCACAAGCATCATATTGCCCACTTTTAAGATCAATCACACTAATCAGCTCAACCACAACTCTTTGCAACTTGCTTGAAGATTTTAGCCAATAGCGTTTATTTGCAACTATCCCACTTTTAACCAAACAAATAATATTGGCACTAAAATTATGCCCCACTAGCGGTCGAGCATCAATCGAGCTTATCATATCACCTCGTGCAATATCGACATTTCTATCAAGCTCTAAAGTAATAGCATCACCCGCAACCGCTGCATTACGCACCAAATCAAAAGTGATAATATTTGTTACATTTGCTTTTATACCTGAGGGTAAAACAACCACACTATCACCGGGTTTTACAGCGCCACCACTGACAGTTCCTTGATAGCCCCGAAAGCTCTCATTAGGTCGGCAAACTCTTTGCACAGGCATACGAAAACCAACCGTTTGCTTTGAGCGAATAGTCGCTCTTTCAAGCACCTCAAGCAAGGTTGGCCCTTCATACCAAGCCATATGATCTAAATCTTTATTGACAACATTTTCGCCCTTTAATGCACACATAGGAATAGAGATAATATCTGTTATTCCAAGCGAGAGGGCAAATTCGCTAAATTCTGTTTCGATAGTTTCAAATATTTGCCTATCATAATTTGCCAAATCAATTTTATTTACCGCCAAAATAAATTGTTTAATGCCCATCATAGAGGCAATCATCGCATGGCGCTTTGTTTGCTCCAAAATACCAACACGAGCATCAAGCAATAATATCGCTAGCTGTGCACTTGAAGCACCAGTTGCCATATTGCGAGTATATTGCTCGTGTCCCGGCGTATCGGCAACAATGAAAGTTCGCTTAGGGGTTGAAAAATAGCGATAAGCCACATCAATCGTAATGCCTTGCTCTCGCTCTGCTTGCAACCCATCAAGCAATAGAGCAAATTCTGGCAGATTAAGGCCATCTTTTTGTTTGCGACTATCTTTTCTTAAGCGCTCTTCTTGATCTTCTTTAACTGCTTTTGTATCCCATAACAAACGACCAATGAGGGTAGATTTACCATCATCAACCGAGCCACAAGTAATAAAGCGTAATGGGCTTAGATTTTTTAGCACAGATTTTGTTAAATCTTGTTGCTTTGCAAGGTTAAGCTCTGACATTAAAAATACCCTTCACGTTTTTTCATTTCCATCGATCCCGCTTGATCACGATCAATCGCCCGGCCCACTCTTTCAGAAACCGTAGCTACTTCTATTTCTTTAATTATCTCATTAATATTTCTTGCGCTTGATTTAATTGCCCCAGAAAGAGGAAAACAGCCAAGCGTTCTAAAGCGAATATCCATTTGCTTTATTTGCTCATTAGGCGCTAATTCTAGGCGCTCATCTTCTGCCAAAATCAACATGCCATCACGCTCAATCACTGGGCGTTTTTTAGCAAAATATAGCGGAACAATCGGAATATTTTCGGCTTTAATATATTGCCAAACATCACTTTCAGTCCAATTTGAAAGTGGGAACGCCCTAACGCTCTCCCCTTTACGTATCATACCATTATAAATTGACCAAAGCTCGGGGCGCTGGTTTCTAGGATCCCAACGATGATCTGGCGTTCTAAAAGAATAAATACGCTCTTTTGCTCTTGATGCTTCTTCATCACGGCGTGCGCCACCAAAAGCTGCATCATATTGCCCATCATCAAGCGCCATGCGTAAAGCCTGCGTTTTCATAATATCGGTATAAAGCGCTGAACCATGAGTAAAGGGCGTAACATTTTCATTTGCCCCACGAGGGTTGGTAAAAGAAATTAACTCAAGCTCATAGCGTTTGATAAGTTCATCACGGAACTCAATCATTTGCGAAAATTTCCAGCCAGTATTTATATGTAATAGTGGGAAAGGGATTTTTTCAGGGTAAAACGCTTTACGAGCTAGATGCAAAAGCACCGATGAATCTTTGCCAACCGAATATAACATTACTGGATTTTCAAATTCAGCTGCAACTTCACGAAAGATAAAAATAGCTTCATTCTCAAGCTCTTTTAGGTGCGGCTCTAATGGGGGTTTTTGATGGTTTTCAATCTCACTCATAATACTAACTTTGCTGCTCACTTATTGTTTGTTGCTCATTTGCGCTAAAATGTAATCCGCACTCTTTTTTCTGATCATTTTCCCACCACCAACGACCTGCCCTCTCGTTCTCGCCAAGCTTAATTGCCCGTGTGCAAGGCTCGCAACCGATTGAGGGGTAATTTTTTTCATGCAGTGGATTTATCGGGATTTTATTATCCGCAATAATTTGCTTAAGCTCATCTAAAGAAATATCAGCCAGTGGGTTTAATTTTACCAAATCATGTTCATTATCAAATTGAGCAAATAAAATTGCACTGCGATTATTAGATTGCTCACCCCGCAACCCAGTAATCCACGCATCAGCTCCCTTTAAGGCACGCTTTAGAGGAGCAATTTTTCTGACATAACAACAAGCAAGACGAGCCTGTTTGCTGTCATAAAATCCATTTAATGAATATTGCTCAATATAGTCTTGCAGCTGTTTAGCATCAGGCTGATATTGAGCAATATCAATATTAAAGTGATTTTTTGTTTTCTCTATTAGCTCCAAACTCTCGCTAAAAAGTCGTCCCGTTTGTAAGGTAGCAATTTTTATAGATTTTGCACTATTAGCTATCGCCCAACTAATAGCCTGATCTTCAATGCCAAGCGAAGTTGTAAAAATAGGCGCTGAAAATTCTGCACCAATAAAGCTCAACCTCTCCTTTAGGGATAATAAAGGGAAGTCATTATTTATCTGCGCTATTATCTGATTTTGCTTTTGTTCATTCATTAATATAGGCCTTTTATTTATACCTATAAAATGAACTAAAAACTCATCTTTGCAAAGAAACAGCGTTCTATATTTAATGAGAAAGAGGAAACATTGTTGCAAGAACAATGATTTTAATAGTGCAACATTTCACAAAAAATATATTTGCTTCTCAACATCATTTATTTTTTAGAAAAAATTTCTAATTCTACTTTGAACAATAGAACCATGCGCCACGACATTTAATTTAAGCAAAGCTATAATAGGGGAAGAGTTTTCTAACAATTAATTTTGAG
>JAMONS010000007.1 GCA_027065555.1 Hyphomicrobiales bacterium
AGTTGCCAGAAATATTTCTGTTGAGGAATTGGCAAAGGCCACATCAATGAAATATCATGGTGCGATAAGTAAACAGGCTTCAGATTTAGGTTATTTGAGCGATGGAGAACTAAAGTTAAATCTTACTAGCGATGTCGCTGGTAATATTATAAAAGCCTCTGATATGGTGCTTTCTCAAGCAGGAACGCTAACCCAGCAAGCGCTAGGAATGGGCAAGCCTGTAATTTCATTCATTGAAGCGCAAGATCGCCAAAAGCGCATTGATGATAGGAAAAAGCTAACAGCACAATCTCATATTTTTGTCCGCCAAGATGTTGATGAACTAGCTCAAACAATGAAAGGTTTACTAGGGGATAAAAAACAGCGAGATAGAATGGGTGAAATTGGTAAATCTCGTATTGGATCAACGGGTACGCTTGCGGCAATTATTGCGGATATTAGCGCTTAGCTTTTTCTTCAAGAATAGTTTCATCACGAAATGCCCCAAGTACTATTGCACCTATCATGGCATAAAGACTTATCAACAGGCCATGACTTAGAGTTCCACCAGTCAATCCAGAAATTGCGTAAAGCGCAAGCATTAGCAAAATAATTTCAATCCGAAAACCAAACATGCTATCATGGGGCGCTTTTAATGCACCAACTAATGGCGCAAATAAGAATGCAAAGAAACTAGCAATACCAAAAATACCAGCAGAAAACGCATAGTTTATAAAATCATTATGGAATTGAAAATATCGCAAAAGATGCCCATTTATTTTATCTGCTCCCATAGATAGAACAGCATATTCCCCCATATTTCTCCAACCATAACCAATCCAAGGTGATGCTAAAAATAACTCCCAACCCGCAATATACATTTCCATACGAATATTTAGAGTTTTTAAGCTTGATAGGCCTTGTTCCGAGATAAGGGTAAAAATATTGCTTAAAGCAGCAATTCGGCCTGATTGCTGGGTGATATAGTAAAAAGCGCCAAAAGCCAGAATAGATAAAACTATAGTTACAAATATTTTTGCTTTTAATGTTTTGGTTCTACGGATTGCAAAAATAAAATATAAGAAACCTAAAATGGGTAATGCAATAGCTGTGCCCCGAGATTGGGTGAGCACTATAATAATGATCGCAAATATTGGACCTAAAAGAAAAATTATTTTCTTAAAATCATCAACCAGAAAAAAGCCCATGCCAGCGATTACGCCAAGAGTTGTGCCAACCATGGATAAAGTGATGACACCTGAGAAAAACCCTCTAGGTCGAACAGAATTTAAAAAATACATATCAATCAGCCCGACTAACACGGTTAGAGCAGCGCCGATTAAACATAAGGATAGAACGATTATTGCAGTTTTTTTGCTGGCATATTTTCTTGCCAATATATAAGCAACAGCGCTTGATAAAAATGGCATGAAGGCAAATATCACCAACAGGTCTCTTGATGATTTCACTGAAATTGCGATAAAAAAGGCAAACACAATGAAGCTTATTGAAAACAATATTATCATCGGCTGATTTTTTAACTCATTAAAAGCCTCTTTATTAAAAACAACTGGAGAAGCTAAAAGAGTTAGGATAAGAACCAGCGCAGCCGCTATTGTTCCAATAAGTGGAGTAGCTAGTAATAATAGACCCAGCAATGTCCACCAAGCTAGATTAGTTAAATTGGCTTTATTCACTCTTCGTCATGCTCCGGATCCATTAGGCGATGTAAATGCACTACAAAATATCTCATGTGAGCATTATCAACGCTTTGCTGCGCCTTTGTTTTCCAAACGTCATAAGCGCTAGCATAATTTGGATAGACACCAACAATATCTACCTCATCAAGATTTGAAAACTCAATTTCTTCAAGATCAGATAATTCACCACCAATAACCATATGTAATAATTGCTTTTGTGTTTTATCTTCTTTTTTTTCACTCATTAGTTTTCTCCAAATTTTCATCGTTCTTTGGGCAGCCATAGATTTTTATTAGTGCCTCACTTATGCTGGCTTTTATAGCTACATCACTAAAAACAGCAAGTGCCCCATGTCTTATTTTTGTTTTATTATATTTTGGCTGCCCAAGGCATACATCTTCAATATAATACCCGCATTCACTTAAAATAATATCAGCTGCCGCTATATCCCAATCTTGTGCCCCACGTCGAGAAATAGCCACATCTATTTTACCAGTTGTAACTTGCACCAAACGATAGGCAAGCGAGGGGAACTCTGGGCCATGAATATAATTTAAGCCCGCAAACTCTAATTCTTTATGGACAGCTAATGGCGCTGTAATGATAAGAGCGTCATCATCTTTTTGGGCTTTGATTAGTTTTTCGCCATTGATAAATGCACCATGCCCCCTTGCGGCATAATAAAGTTCATTTCTTGCTGGAGCAAAAATAACTCCTGCTACCGCCTCGCCATTTTCAACAATGGCCAATGATATGCTCCAGCAATCATTACCACGCATAAAAGCACGAGTACCATCTATTGGATCGATTACAAAACAGCGCCGCTTTTCCAATCGAATTAAATCGTCAGCACTTTCTTCGCTTAACCAGCCGTAATTTGGGCGAGCGCTTAATAGGTTTTCATATAATAACCTATCAACCAAAAAATCAGCCTCTGTAACTGGTGAGGCATTGTCCTTTGTCCAGCTTTTTATATCACGTTGGAAATAGCCAAGCGCAACTATGCCAGCCGCCACAGCATTTGAGCGCAATAATTCTAAATCACTTTCATAATTGCTGGTTTTTTTCACGACCATTAGCTCTCAAAATCTTATGTTGAATAAACTGCTTAGGTTAGCCAACATAAATGTGCAAGTTGATGTTTGTAATATTTATGAGAGGCTATGCTTTGCTAATGTTTAACTAATCCTGATTTAGTGCGGTTAATAGCTTCTTACACCAAGTAACAACCTGCTAACCCTTTTGCAAAGCAATGAAATTTTAACCTACTTTTTTAAGACCATTGATAACTAGCTTTGTTAGATTGCCTGTAACGAAGAGAGCAAAAGCTCCGAAAGTTAACAGGAAGATATCATTATGAAAAAGACACCAAAATTGGTGGGGTCACCTAGTGTGATTATGTTTGGAGCAGCTCACGCATCGGGCGTGCAATATGCTCCAGCCAATGACAACCAAATAGAAACGACAGAAAAAACTCTAACAATTCGCAAGAAGCTCGACAAAAGCGGTGTTGCGATTAAGATAAAAGTTCCCGTATCAGAATATTATGGCGTTGCAGTTGCAACTATTATTAATGATGAGGGTGCTCTTTCTAGTGAAATTACGCTTGTGCATAAAGACGAAGATCTAAATTATCGTGTTTATAAAGAATTGGGCAATACAAATGTTGTTGCTGAATGGCAAAATTGGGGTAAAAAACTTCGTCTGCCCCTATATATTAAGAGCGGCAATGGTGATTTAATGCCTTATAGCCAACAAGTCGGTGGTGTTTTGCTTGGCAATAGTAATGAGCGTAAAAAAGCTATTGGTGAAGTTTCAAGACGACCTCGTTTTCTAAATCGGCGCAAATAACCTAAGGGTCTAGACCCTAAAGAACTCCTTCTACAATAAGCGCTAAGCTTAAGGTCAATCCTACATAGTGATTGACCTTAAAGCGTTTAAGTGCGCCTTTGCTATCATTTGGCTTTAGTGTTTTTACCTGCCAAAGAAGCAAAATTAATGGAATGAATAATAATAAAAATAGCCATGTTTTTGCACCCGCAAAATAACCTGCCAATGCCCATAAAAACAGAGCAGCAAAATAAAATAGTGCCACAATTTTTTTAGTATGTTTGCCAAATAATCTAGCGGTTGATTTCACCCCAATCATTGCATCATCTTCAATATCTTGCATGGCATAAATAGTATCATAACCAATAGTCCAAGCGATTGAACCAAAATAAAGTAAAATTGGCGCAAGGCTTAATGAGCCAAAAATAGCGGCCCAGCCCATTAGTGCTCCCCATGAAAATGCCAAACCCAAAAATAATTGCGGCCACCAAGTAATGCGTTTCATAAATGGATATATGGCAACTAAAATAAGCGAAGTAGCACCAAGAATAATTGTGAAAAAATTAAATTGCAGCAGGATAATAAGCCCTATCAAAAGCTGCAATATTAAAAAAATAATCGCTTTTTTTATGCTAACCTGACCGCTGGCAATAGGGCGAAGCCGAGTGCGGGCAACCTTTTTATCAATATCCTTATCAACAATATCATTAAAGGTGCAGCCAGCGCCTCGCATAATAATTGCCCCAAGCAAAAATAAAATTAGATAATAAAAATTAAATGAAAATTCTTCTTGCGCAATATTGGTCAAAAAAAGCGAAAAGGCGCATGGCCAAAATAATAGCCAAACACCAATAGGCCTATCAAGGCGCATTAGGCGCAAATATGGTTTTGTCCAGTTTGGGGCAAACCTATCTACCCAATTATTTTGCTTTGCATCAGCGATATTTAATTGCACTTTATTTTGCATAATTTTTCTCTAGCCCTTATAAGGCATAAATCAAAGCAAAATTTGAAGAGCCTTCTATAAATGCCACGCAATCATAAAAACCTCACTCGCCTATTTGTTGATATGCCTATCAATCTTAGGGATATAATTGCGCTTGATAAAAAACAAAGTAATTATCTTATTTCTGTGTTGCGTAAGAATATTGCTGATGAGCTGATAATTTTTAATGGGAAAAATGGCGCTTTTTTAGCTCAGATTGAAAAATCATCAAAAAAAGCAGCGCTATTATTGGTGATTGAGCAGCTTGCTGAGCAACCAAAAACCAATGATTTATGGTATTTTTTTGCGCCATTAAAAAAAGCTCGCCTTGATTATATGGTGCAAAAAGCAACTGAGATGGGCGTTGGCATTATGCAGCCTGTCATCACGCAATATAGTCAAGTGAAGCGCTTAAAAACTGAACGTATAAAAGCGAATATTATTGAGGCAGCAGAGCAATGCGAAATATTATCTATTCCTAAGATTGAACAAGAAATTATGCTTAAAAATCTGATAGAAAATTGGCAAAAAACACATGGTAATCGTAAGTTGATTTTAGCTGATGAAACTATGAGTGCCGCTTCTCCTATTGCAACCTTGCAGGCTCTAAGGGGTAAAAAACCCGCTTTGCTTATTGGGCCTGAGGGTGGGTTTTCTGATGAGGAATTATCTCTATTGCATGAGCAAGATTTTGTTGTGCCTATTTCTTTAGGTTCACGTATCTTGCGAGCCGATACGGCGGCGGTTGCAGCACTTGCGCTCATTCAATCAATTATATTTGAAAGCCATTCATCGTAATTTTACGATAAAAGAATTGCAATTATTTTTTTTGTCTCTTATGTTCATTTTATAAAAATACTTTAGGCAAATAATTTGGGTAAAATAGCAAGGTACGATTATGATTTCACCACTTATAGATAGTAAAGCCGATCTCATTGAAGTTCTTTCAAGAGGCAATAAGCCAAAACAGCAATGGCGTATTGGCACCGAACATGAGAAATTCACTTTTTTCAAAAAAGATAATTCGCCTGTTCCTTATGAAGGGGAAAACGGAATTGAGGCTTTGCTCAAAGGCATAATGGCGCTTGAGGATTGGGATCCGCTGCTTGATGAGGGAAAAATTATTGGGCTTAAATGTCCTGAAACGGGCGGTGCGATTTCGCTTGAGCCGGGTGGGCAGTTTGAACTTTCTGGTGCGCCACTAAAAAACGTACATCAAACCTGTGCCGAAACTGCGGCACATCTTAAAATGCTATCAGAAATTGCTGAGCCAATGGGAATTGGTTTTTTAGGCATGGGGGTTACGCCAACTTGGGAGTTGGACGAAATTCCGCTAATGCCAAAAAGCCGCTATGGTATAATGAAGCCCTATATGGAGCAGGTCGGAACGCTTGGCACATCAATGATGATGAGTTCTTGCACGGTGCAGGTAAATTTAGATTTTTCATCTGAAAGCGATATGGTCAAAAAACTGCGGGTTAGTCTAGCATTACAACCTATTGTCACCGCTCTTTTTGCAAATTCGCCCTTTCTAAATGGCAAGCCAAATGGCTATCTCTCATACCGCTCTCATATTTGGAAACACACCGATAACGCCCGAACAGGCATGTTGCCATTTGCGTTTGAGAGCGGCATGGGGTTTGAAAGATATGTTGATTATGCACTTGATGTGCCGATGTATTTTGTGATGCGCAATAAAAAATATATTAATGTAGCAGGTGAGAGTTTTAGGGATTTCTTAAAAGGTGATTTGCCACAATTAAAGGGTGAAAAACCGACCGCACAAGATTGGGAAGATCATATTTCAACAATTTTCCCCGAAGTCCGCCTCAAACAATTTCTAGAAATGCGAGGAGCAGACGGCGCACCATGGGCAGAAATTTGCGCTTTGCCTGCTTTATGGGCAGGGATTTTTTATGATCAAAACGCACTAGATGCAGCATGGGATTTGGTCAAAGATTGGAGCGAAGAGGAGCGGCAAACATTGCGAAATGAAGTGCCAAAAACTGCTCTTAACACAAAATTCCGCAACGGCACTGTAGCAGATATAGCAAGGCAAATGCTTGATATTTCAAGAGCAGGATTAAAAGCACGTAATTGCCTAAATGGCGAAGGAATGAACGAAACCCACCACCTCGCCCCGCTAGAATATACGCTAAAGAGTGGTAAAACCCTCGCAGAAAGAATGCTTGAGCTTTATCATGGCAAATGGAATGGCGATATTTCACAGGTTTATAAAGATGCGGCTTATTAGGTTGGGGTGGTTTCTGCTACTTACAATAGCAGAAATTACTACCTGATTATCGCAAACACCAGCAATAAAATACCGATGTCATTGCGTTGAAAAACGCAATCCATTTGCGTTATCCAGTCATATCAAATTTAGAAATTGCAATCTTGAGCCCACAATTCAAAATCGCATCATTGTACATATGGAGAGGTATAATGGATACCGTTTTTCAACGGTATGACGGCGGAGGAATATTTCTGGCATGGCAACAATATTAGCTGTCACTATGAACCCCGGCTATTGTGAAGTGAGTGAAAAATGGGAAGAACAACCCAGAATCTCTAAGGCAGAGTATTGCCACTCCAGATTATTTTGTTGGCTTTTCTCCTCACTTTAGCAGGTTGATGCTTTTGCCCTCAAGTATAAGAATTCCAACACGCTACAAATAAAGCCTTGACAGTTTCTCTCTGGTCAGATAAAGCTGCAGATAAATACAAACAGGAGATTTAAATATGACTTTGCGTATGACCATAACTAATGCAAACCAAATTTCAGAAGGATTATGGAGCTTTGAAATGCCTCCGCATCAAGTAAGGCATTTTGGAAATGCACCAAGTTCCGTTGGCTCACGAAGCATTATGATTTTTTCTAATTATGAATTTGATGCAAAGGCAGGCGAGTTAAACTTTGAGTCAGATGATGTTGTTGCAATTAATATAGGAACAGAACCAATAGTGATAGGCTTGGAAGCACAATCACAAATAAAAGAAAAGCCTGGGAATTCTATACATCAAAAGCTAGAAGAGCGCCCATTCGGACGAGGTGATAGAGAATTCCTGCGAATGACAAAGAATGATCTTCCCATAGCAATGCAAAAAGCTGCATTAGCTCTGTTAAATGGTGTTCGCGCCAGATCGGCAGGTGACTTGAAAAAAGGTAAGTCACGGAACTTCAGCGAAACTCCTGATAACTTTTGGTATGTGATTGTTCAACCCAGAATAGAACAACTCTCCATTACAGTTCGCGGCGCTGTTGATCATTTTGAAAATATAGCAAAACTTCCAATTAAAGATGATCGTGGAAACACATTATTTAAAGTCACATGTGAAGAAGATGTAGCCGACGCTTTGCAAATAATTTTTCATGCCAAACGTAAGGGGTGATATACGATATTTGTATGAAAACAGAGAGTTTACAAATATTTAGAATCACCAACCTACTCCATCTCCATAATCTGAGCCACTTCAACCGTGCCACCCATATCAATATAAGGATCAGTTTTTGCAATCTCAATTGCCGCGTCCATATCATCAGCTTTAACAATCATATATCCCGACAAAGCGTTTTCACCTGCGTCATCTGATACTCCACTTGGGCTAACAAGTTTGGATTTTCCTAAGGGAGTTCCGGGAGGGTTTAATACTGCATCACCAAGTCCCGCCATCCATGCCTGCCATTTTTTCATATGCGCTGCACCCTCTTCTTGTGTAGCTGGTTTTTTTGCTCGCCCACGATAGGTAATAATAAAATTTGGCATTTTGTTTTCCTTTATAATTTTGATTTCAGTTATTCAGCCGCTTTTGCCTTTATCTCTTTACTCTCAAGATTGCCCATCTCGTCAACAATATGAGAAGCAAGTGCGTCGTAAATTCCGCCATAGGCGTGGCTGGCTCGTAATAGGGCGATTTGCGCATCTTTTAGCGCTGGAAATTGCTTATCTTCAATTATTTGCATTCCTGCTTGTAGAGCGCTTTGCGGCAAGATACCAACTGCTAATCCAGCCATCACCGCACTTGAAGTTGAAGTTGCATCGGAAGATGTGTAGGCAATTCGATAATCTTTGCCAGATCGATTTAACCCCGCAATAGCACCGTTACGCCAAGAACAAGTTTGCGGCCCTGTTGCAATGGGTAGGGGATCAGATTTTAGTGCTTCACTGTCTTTTGAAGCGACCCAGAACACTTTTTCGGTACGAAATAATTCACCAAATTCATCCAACGTGCCTTGCGAAAATACTATTAAATCGAATCTCCCAACGCTCATGCCTTCAAGTAAATCTTCTGATGCCATACATTTCACATCAACAGTAATTTTGGGATTGGTGCGCTGAAAAGAAGAAAGCACTATGGGCAAAAGACGAACCGCATAATCATCAGGAATACCAAAGCGAATATTACCTGCTAAATCACCTTGAGAAAAAACATCAATGATTTCAGCGTTGGTGCGTAACATTTTGCGAGCAAGCGCATAAAGCATTACACCCTCTGGGGTTAGAGAAATAGAGCGTCCCTCACGAATAAAAAGCCTAGCCTCAAGCCGCTCTTCAAGCCGTTTAATTTGCATTGAAACCGCAGACTGCGTCTTAAAAACTCTTTTTGCTGCCTCAGTAAAACTAGAGCAATCGGCAATCGTGCAAAAAGTTTGTAATTGATCTAGATCTAAAGGTGTACTCATTTCATTCATCACAATTATTGATAGGTATGATGAAATCTATTTGTTTGATTAATGAATTGCAACCCCCTATATTTATATTGTTAATAACACAAACCCAAAGGAGAAATATTATGGGTCTATTTTCATTTTTCAATGCCAAGAGTTCACTTTCTAACCTAAGCGCCCTCGATAATTGTCGTCTTAGTGATTTGGGTTTGAACCGTTATGATCTATTTGATGCGCGTCACTTAAATGCAAAAAAAGCTGGTAATTTCTTAAGCGAGCGCCGTTCTGAGCGAGCACATTTTTGGCTTAAATAATTCTATAGTTTTAGAATATTATCCCTATAGCTAAAACTAAAAAAGCCAGATCGAGCTTTATGCTGATCTGGTTTTTTGATATCTAAATATACATTAGTTGTTAGTTGAGCTTTGCGCCAACTTCTTTAATTGATTGATTAATATAATCATCACCTTTTTTAAGCATTTGCTTTTCAAGTAATTTTTGCGCCGCTTCAATTGCCACATCGGCAGATCGAGCACGAACTTCACCAACAGCATGAGCTTCAGCTTGTGCAATTTTTTCTTCAACTGATTTTGTACGACGAATAATAAGTTCTTCAAGCGCAATTTGTGCTTCAGCGCTCATGCGTTTTGCATCTTCTTTTGCCGCTGTAATAATATCATCAGCTTCACTTTGCGCAGCTTTTCTCTTGCGCTCATATTCAGCAAGCAAAGCTTGCGCTTCTTCACGCAGGCGTTTTGCCTCATCTAATTCTGTTTGGATTTTTTCAATCTTGCTATCAAGAGCACCAGTAATGGCCTTTGGCACTTTCATATAGACTAAAATACCGATAAAAATAATCATGCCAACAAGTGCATAAAAGGAATTATCAAGTTCCATAATTCTATCCTTTCACCACAGATTTAACAATATCACGAGCATCTTTAATAGAAATCTTACCTGTTAGCTTAGAGATTAGCGAAACAAGTGTTTCAGAAGCTATTTCATCAACATTAGCTAAAGCGGCAGATTTAGTTTCTTTAATCCTAGCTTCTGCAATGCTTAGTTTTTTACTTAACTCAGCTTCAACTTCACTATGTTTTTCATCAAGCTCGCTTTTTATATCATTTCGAGTTTCTTCAGCAATTTCATGTGCCTGTGCTCTAGCAGTTGCAAGTTCAGCTTCATAATTTTCAATCGCTTGCTCTGTTTTTTGACGTAGGCGTTCAGCCTCTGCCAAATCACCCTCAATCCTATCGCGGCGAACTTCTAAAATTTCACCAATTCGAGGTAAAGCAATTTTGCTCATTAATAAATAAAGCACACCAAAAGTAATAGCTAACCAGAAAAGCTGTGGTCCAAACGTTGATGGATCAAAGGGAGGAAAAGGCTTTTCTTCCTTAACTTGCTTTGTGCTGGTTTGTAATTGTTCGCCATAAGAATTAGCGCCATCAATTTTCACGACAACTTCTTCGCCGCTTTCATTGATAGTTTTTACTACAACATCTGGAGTGGAATTATCACCCGCCATATTAACTCTCCGCTAAAAAACTTAAATCTAGGCCAGACTAAAAAATCCTGACCTAGATATTTAATTTATTGTTTCTTAAACAACAAACAAAAGCAATAGAGCAATAAGAAGCGAGAAAATACCAAGCGCTTCTGTCACCGCAAAACCAAAAATAAGGTTTGTAAATTGACCAGCAGCTGCTGCTGGATTACGTAAAGCACCTGAAAGGTAATTACCAAAAATAATACCCACACCGATACCAGCGCCGCCCATTCCGATTGTTGCAATGCCTGCACCGATCATTTTTGCTGCTTCTACTTCCATTTTTTAATCTCCTTTAGAAAAAATAATTATAATTAAGTTTAGGGTAATTAGTGACCCGGATGAATTGCATCGTTTAAGTAAACGCATGTTAGAATTGTGAAAACAAAGGCTTGTAATGCTGCAACTAGCACCTCAAGTCCCGTTAGCGCTACCGTCATTGCCATTGGTAATATTGCACCAATAATTCCAACCAAGCCCATTGCGGTTAGTGAAACCACAAAACCTGCAAATACTTTTACCACAATCGCCCCTGCCAACATATTGCCAAACAGGCGCAGGCTTAAGGAGAGTGGACGTGAAAGGAATGAAAGGACTTCAATAGGCACCACAATAATTAAAACTACTAATGGAATACCTGAGGGGACAAAGATTTTTAAGAACTTAAATCCATTTTTCCACACACCGTAAAAAATAACGATTGTCATAACCAAAAGAGCTAAACTAACAGTAATAATTAACTGGCTAGAAACGGATATAAAATAGGGGAAAAGACCCAACATATTAGAAATGAGAATGAAAACGAACAACGAAAATACAAATGGAAAGAACTTCATGCCTTCAGAGCCAGTTGAAGTTCGTATCATATTGGCGATAAATTCATAAGATACTTCTGATACTAATTGTAATCGTGAAGGAACTAGGCCTCGACCACGAGTAGTAAGAATAAGCCAGCCAGAAATTAAGGAGACCGTTACCACCATCATTAAAGCGGAATTTGTGAATACAAGATCAAAACCACCAACGCCCTGTGCGTCAGCACCAATAGTGCCAAATGAAAACAATTCAACAATATCAAATTGTTTGATTGGATCAGTACCTGCCAATTTCAACCCCTCTAGTCGTCATCATCTTCATCAACCGGAACCAGCTCATCTGGATCAGGCAAGGGCGTTGCGGCATTTATTTCCGCAGCAGCTCGAACTACATTTAGCACTCCAGCTGCAAAACCCATTAATAATAACACAAACAAAAATATTGGCTGTGTCCCAAAAAGCGCATCTAATCCAAACCCCAAAGCTGCCCCAACGACGATTGCCGAAATAAATTCCGACACCATGCGTAAAGCTCTTCCCATGCCCACCGCTTCATTTTGGCGAACCTTGTTTGCAGCTTCTTGCCCTGGCCTGTTCCCTCTAGCTTTTGCAATTCTTTGTGCAAGTGAGCCAGTTTGAGAATTTGAAGGGCTAGTTTTAAAGCGTCTTCTATTATTAGAATCAGCCATGAAATTAACACCTCAATCAGCTTTATTGCTTTGAAAGGATAGCCCTCAAAGTTGGGCGCACCATAATGTTAGGTGAAAGCCAAGTCAAGCAACACTTACTATGCTAACAGATTGAAAAATCATAAGAAAATAATTTTTATTTAGCTTAGGGCAAAAATTATTGTTTAGCTAGTCTATAAGGTAGCTGTGACAAGCTTATAATAAAGCTATTTGTAAAAACTAAGCAAACAGAGATTCTTTGCCTTATAGATTAGGTTATCTGGCACAAGAGTGTATGGTTTTACATATTGACCATTTGGCTTTGATATGAGCAGATGCAAAAAATAAAAATATTCTAGGGGGCTTATCAAATTGTCATTTGATGCAATTATTGAAGTAAAAAATGTCTCGAAATATTTTGGTGGCATAGCGGCGGTTAATAATTGCTCGCTTAAAGTCGAGCGTGGATCAATTACTGGACTTATTGGCCCAAATGGCGCTGGCAAAACTACTCTATTTAATATGGTAGCAGGAACGCTAAAACCTGACGCTGGGCAAGTGATTTTTGACGATAAAGATGTAACTGGTCTGCCGCCGCATAAATTATTTGATTTAGGACTGTTACGAACCTTTCAGCTAGCGCATGAATTTTCACAAATGAGTGCTTTAGAAAATCTAATGGTTGTGCCGAGCAATCAGCTAGGTGAAAGCCTTCTTAATGTCTGGCTAAAGCCTAAAATGGTAGCAAGCAACGATCTTGAAGTGCGCCAAAAGGCAAATGATGTTTTAGATTTCCTAAAACTATCACACGTAAAAAACGAACTTGCGGGTAATCTTTCGGGCGGACAAAAAAAACTGCTTGAGCTTGGTCGCACTATGATGGTTGATGCTAAAATTGTTCTTCTTGACGAGGTAGCGGCAGGAGTTAATCGCACCCTATTAAATGATCTCGCTAGCAATATCGAACGTATGAACAAAGAGCTTGGCTATACGTTTTTTGTTATTGAGCATGACATGGATCTAATAGGACGCTTATGCGATCCTGTTATTGTTATGGCCGCTGGTGAGGTTATGGCACAAGGCAAAATGCAAGAAATTCGTAATAATCCAGAAATTATCGCTGCTTATTTTGGCGATGCCCCTAAAGTTGCTTAAAGGTTGCATAAATGTTGATTGATCTTAAAAATATAATAGCGGGTTATGGTGGTGCGCCAATTCTTAAGGGTATTAATCTAGCGATCGAAAAATCTGATATTGGGGTAATTATTGGCCCAAACGGTGCTGGTAAATCAACCTGCCTAAAAGCAATTTTTGGATTGCTTGAAGTAAGTTCAGGTGAGGTTTTATTTAATGGGCAAGAAATAAAAAATTCACTTCCCGATAAGTTAGTGCCAATGGGGCTTTCTTTTGTACCACAAGAAAAAAATGTTTTCACCTCGTTAAGTGTGCACGAAAATCTTGAGATGGGGGCATTTATTCGTGAGGATGATATTTCTCAAACCATCGAAGAAATATATGAAATGTTCCCCCCACTTAGAGAAAAGCGAAACCAGCAAGCAGGCGAGCTTTCGGGTGGTCAACGCCAAATGGTTGCTATGGGGCGAGCGCTTATGAGCAAACCTTCTTTATTAATGCTTGATGAGCCAAGCGCAGGCCTTTCGCCTCGTTATGTGCTTGAGATTTTTGAGCAAATTCAAAAGGTCAATGCTTCAGGGGTTGGTATATTAATGGTTGAGCAAAACGCAAAGCAAGCGCTTTCCTTTGCCTCAAAGGGTTTTGTACTCGCTAATGGCACAAATTCTTTTACTGGCTCGGGGCAAGAATTATTAAATGATAAAGACGTTGCAAAAAGTTTTTTGGGTGGATAATTTATGAACGAATTAATTTTCTTTTTTAATAAGGTAATAATTTCTGGCATGGTGCTAGGCTCAATCTATGCGCTTGGCGCTATTGGCATTACGCTAATTTTTGGCATTTTGCGTTTTGCCCATTTTGCACATGGCGACATGATGACTATGGGGGCGTTTATCACCTTTTTATTAGCCAGTGCCGCAACGGCTTTGGGCTTTACTGCGCCTTTGCCTATGGGTTTTATGGTCTTGCCTATTGCTATGTTTATCGCAGCTTTTATGGCGCTTGGCATAGATAAAAGTTTTTATGCCCCCTTAAGGGCAAGGGGAGCAAAACCTGTTACTTTGCTTATTGCCTCCATTGGCGTAACCCTAATGATACAGGGGTTAATCCGTTTGTTTTTTGGCGTAAAAAGCCGAACTTTTTTTGCTAGCGAGCCTAAAGAAATATATAGAATTGATATGTCTTTCCTTGGTGCAACTCGCCCAATAACCATTACTGAGCCACAGATTTTAATGATAATCGTTACTATAATTGCGGTTGTTGCTTTGCATTTCTTTTTAACTAAATCAAAATTTGGCAAAGCCATGCGAGCCATGGCTGATAATGCTGATTTGGCGCAAGTTTCTGGTATTAATACGAAACTAGTTATAAGAGTTACATGGGTCATTGCTGGCTCACTTGCCGCAATGGCTGGCACAATGTTAGCGCTTGATGTAACGCTAAAACCAAATTTAGCATTTAATATAATACTGCCAATTTTTGCCGCCGCCATTGTTGGTGGTTTGGGGCACGCATGGGGGGCAATCGCTGGTGGGTTTTTAGTTGGTTTTGCTGAAACTATGGCGGTGTTTAATTGGGCAGTATTATTGCGCCCGTTCCGTGAAGGATTGCCTAGTTGGATACCAAATGATCTCTCCATCGTGCCAACTGAATATAAATTAACCGTTGCCTTTGTTATTTTGGTAATTGTGCTTTTGGTGCGCCCAACGGGTATATTTAAGGGGGCATCATCATGAGTTTGGCGGTTAAAAAAGCGCTTTTTCTATATGGCGCTCTGTTTATATTAATCATTGGAGTTGGAATAGTTATGGGTGCGCCATTTGGGGTGCGTTTAATGGTTGAAGCTTTAGCCTATTCACTAATCGCATTGGGGCTAAATATTCAGTGGGGATATGGCGGCCTGTTTAATTTTGGCATTATGGGCTTTCTTATGATTGGCGGTTTTGCAGTTACCTTTGTTTCTGTGCCTGTGAATATGGAATTTTGGAATTCTGATGGCCCCTTCATGTTGCTAAAAGTTATTATTGCAGCTGGAATTGGCGCAATGTTTATTATTGGAGCAAATAAATTACCCAAAATAGGCATTAAAGGAAAAGCGCAAAAAACTGCACAAATAATAGCATGGATTGGCGCTTATATTCTTTATCGATCACAAATTGACCCAGCAGCTGAATATATCGAAAAAACCTCAACCTTTGTTGGTGGGCTTGGTCTGCCTGTACTTTTAGGTTGGGCCTTTGGCGGTGTGCTAGCGGCAATTATCGCCTATATTATTGGCAAAATCTGTCTTGGGCTGAGGACAGATTATCTGGCTATTGCAACTATTGGCGTTTCAGAAATTATTCGTGCCCTAATTAAAAATATGGATTGGCTAACTAGAGGTACATTGACCGTTTCGCCCGTTCCTTGGCCCGTGCCAAAACCACAAGATTTCCAATTGATGGGTGCTGAGACTTTGCAATCATTTGTATTTGCCCGTGCTTCTTTTTTAATAATAGTTTTAATCGTGGTGCTTTTAGCACTATTTCTTATTCAGCGTGCTTATAATGGTGCTTGGGGGCGCATGATGCGAGCAATTCGTGATAATCATATTGCAGCCGCTTCGATGGGCAAAAATGTAAAATCACGTCAATTAGAAATTTTTATTTTTGGCTCAGTGCTAATAGGCATTGGCGGCGCTATTCTTACCTCGTTTGCGCAAATATTTGATCCGGGTGGTTATCAGCCGATAAATCATACATTTGTTATTTGGGTAATGGTAATAGTTGGCGGCGCTGGCAATAATTTTGGTGCATTATTTGGTGGGGTGTTTATCTATATTGTTTGGGTATTATCCGAGCCAGTAAGCCAAGCACTATTTATAAATCTAAGCGAGGTTTCAACCAATATAGGCTGGAGCGCAATTCCCGATATAGAAAGCCGCTCATTACAAATGCGAGTTTTTGTACTTGGTTTGGTAATTACTTTAGCGCTTAGATATGCGCCAAGAGGACTTATCCCCGAAACATTTCATCAAGATAAAGATGAAGAAATAACTGCTAATAAAAGTTAGGCAAAAGATATTTGGCTGAACTAGAAATTGATTTTTTAAGCGGAGCGATCGCTCATCGCCTTAAATATGGTGGTGGCAAGGGACAGACTTTGCCAAAAGCTATTGGTATGAAAATAGATAAAGAGCCAAAGGTGATTGATGCAACCGCAGGGCTTGGGCGGGACGCATTTTTGCTTGCTTCACTGGGTGCAAAAGTAACAATGATTGAGCGCTCGAAGGCAATTTATGAAAAGCTATTTTTAGCGATGCAAAGAGCGAGAGAACAGGGCGGAGATATTGCAAAAATCATTGCTAATATGCAACTAATTCATGGCGATGCAAAACGCTTAATTCCAACTCTTAATCCAGAAATTATTTTAATAGACCCAATGCACCCAGAAAGAAAGAAATCTGCTTTAGTTAAGCAAGAGATGCGTTTTTTGCGTGAAATAGTTGGCACAGATGATGATGCTAGTGAATTGATAAATATTGCGCTTAAATTTGCTAAAAAACGAGTGGTGCTAAAATGGCCGCAAAATGCAACCCTGCCAAAAGATATCCGCCCTCCATCGCACCAAATAAGAGGCAAAACCACTCGCTATGATGTGTTTATGATTTAGCTATTCATTTTTTTTTGAAATTTGAGCAACCCTTTGTCCCAAATACCTAGCTGTTTCCAAATCAGAAGCTGATGGGCCCTTATCTGGTCCTTCATCGGCATTTGATTGTGCCATCGCACCTAAAGAAGAGCCAAGTCGATTTAAGTCATCAACAGAACCAGTACTTGAATTATTTCCTGGTAATAACCCAAGACTAATCCATATCATAGAATGTTGAGCGGCAAGCACAGCAAATTGTTGCAAAACAGCCAATTTATCTCCCGACTGAGAAGAAGAATTGGTAAAACCAGCAGCTAATTTATCTTTCCAGCCTTGCTCGAACCACACTTTTGAGGACTTATCCATAAATTCTTTAAACGGAGCAGAGACTGAGCCCATATAGGTTGGCGAGCCAAATATAATAGCGTTAGCATCTGCAAGCAATTGCCAATTTTCATCAATATCGGCAACGCCTATCAAACTTACACTAACATTTTTCTCTTTATTAACTCCATCACGCACGGCCTCAGCTTGCTTTTGCGTATGTCCAAATCCTGAATGATAAATAATAGCGATTTTACTCATTTTAATATTCTTTCTTTTGATATGTAGGGTCCAAACCCCTAGCTCATTCAACTTTTGAAGAGCCTTGCTTGCAATATATTGCTTAATAGGATAAAAAGCGCAAGAAGGCACAAGTTTGATATGTAGGCACTATTTTGATATATAGGCACAAATCTGATATGTAGATACAAATTTGATACTGTTATAAAAGGAGAGGTTATTATGTCCAAGATAAGACAAGGCATGACAATGAAAAACGCTTTGGCGCAAGAAGAAGAGGAAGAGGAATGCCAATGCCCTCTTTCATATGCAATGTCACTAATTGGTGGAAAATGGAAAACTATAGTACTACACTATCTTGGCAATGGCGCTATGAGATTTGGCGCACTAAGGCGTGCTATGCCCAAAACTACTCAACGCATGCTAACTTTAACATTGCGTGAATTAGAGGCAGATGGTCTTGTGCATCGTAAAGTTTTTGAAGTAGTGCCCCCGCATGTAGAATATTCTCTAACATTTTTGGGCAAAGAACTAGCTCCAGTAATGGATAGTTTAACTGTTTGGGGGGAGTTTTATTATCAAAATAATTCTCAATCTGAGCCTAGTTAGATATATTAGCTTGCTTCTGCTACTTGCTTGGCTAGAGAAAGATCAACCGATACAATTTGGCTAACTCCTCTTTCGGCCATTGTTACGCCAAACAACCTATCGCAGCGGCTCATAGTTATTGGGTTATGCGTTACTACCACAAATCGTGTGTCTGTGCGTTCGCACATTTCATCAAGTAAATCGCAAAAGCGCTCAACATTGGCATCATCAAGCGGCGCATCAACTTCATCAAGTACGCAAATGGGTGCAGGGTTGGTTAAAAATACTGCAAAAATCAGCGAAAGTGCAGTTAATGCCTGCTCGCCACCAGAAAGAAGCGTCATGATTTGTGATTTTTTACCTGGAGGCCTAGCAATAATTTCTAAGCCAGCTTCAAGCGGATCATCGCTTTCAACAAATTTCAACTCAGCCTCACCACCACCAAAAAGCGATGTAAATAGGGTTTTGAAATGAGAATTTACCTTATCAAACGCATCATTTAATCGTGCCCGACCCTCTTTATTTAGGCTAGAAATCCCACTTCGTAATTTTGAAATAGCTGCAATAAGGTCTTCTTTATCCTTAATTATTATTTCAAGTTTCTCTTTGATTTCTGCCATTTCACGCTCAGCACCAAGATTAACTCCGCCCAAACGCTCACGCTCAACTTTTAAGCGCTCAACTT
>JAMONS010000008.1 GCA_027065555.1 Hyphomicrobiales bacterium
TTTATTAGTGCTGTTTTCATTGCACAAATATCGGACAAAGCCGCTCTCAAAAAATTAGGTCTAGCGCTTTGTCATGATTTTTATATCAAAAGGCAAGTAAAAAGGCGCAAAATTCTAAGTTTTACGCCTTTTATTTTTTTACTCAGCAGGAGCTGGTCTAACTTTTGCTTTTGAGGGCAAGCTTCCTTTTGCTCCAGGAATGTGCGCCCAAGCAGGTCTTTCGAATAGGAATTTGCCATAACCAGTTTTTTGCACCATCCAATAAAGCACTAGTGGTGCGATAATAGCGATTATTAATATAACTAGAGAAAGCATGCCAGTATCGTTGATAATATTCAAGCGCTGTAGGATTTCTCGAGCTATTCCCATTGGTAAAGAAAACGCAAGGAAAATGACAATCGAACGATTGCCCATAGCACTTAACCAGTTCATTGCCTTAAAGCGTACAAATAGGCTAGCGCTGATGCAAACAGCCATTGCGCCAATTAAAGCTAAAGATAAATGCAATCCGGGTATGGCTGCAAAACCCATAACAAATTCTGTTGGCATTGCTTGATATTGTGGCAAGAACACTAATGCGCCATTTATAACAGCCCATAAAGTTAAAGTGCCAACAATCAACAAAGGGCGTTTTGAAAAATATTCAACAATATCAAATATTCTTGGCGCAAACACATAGCCTACATAGAAATATATGAAATATTCTGAGAATTGGTTGAATGCATAAATTGGGGTGTCTATTGGCAATATTTGCAATGTTGCAGCAAGTATTAGCATTGCCCAATGCGGGATTTTTAACGAATAAGCAATTTTTGCAGTAAGTGAAAAGAACGCTAAAACATAAATAAACCAGAGTAATGAATATGGCTCAACAATAGACCATAATATTAGGGACAGGGCATGAGCGGGGTGGAGTGAGAAAATAGCGTATTTGAAGACTATTATAATTACTGCCCAAAGCACATAAAAGTATAAATAATGCACAAAGCGGCGATCTAAATAAGATTTCCAATCTCGTGCAATAACCGTTGAGAGAAAAAGTCCAGAAATTAGAAAAAATTCAGGCATTCTAAAGGGGGTAGCAAACCCAATAATATAGTGTAAAAAACCGACCTCTCCTGTCTCCTTGCCAACAGAATTAGCCACATAAAGCATCACAACCAAAATAATAGAAATGCCTTTGGCGCTATCAACCCAATCTAACCTTGTTTTACCGCTCATAATATTCTCTTGTCACTAAATGTTACAAATATATAAAATAGTATAACAGAATTATATGGTTAACGCTGATAACTAAAGCGTGATAATAGGTTTATAGTTGTTTTATCCTAAAAATATATGCTTAATGAATTGTCAAATGGGGTATTTTTGATTTTATTCTAGCAAATGCAGAATTGATACCAAGCACGGGGCAGGCTATGGTCGGGAGCAAAGCGAGCCTGCCCCGTACTAGATACGGGGGCGGCAAGAATAAAAGCAAGAGACAATAAATTTTATTATACTAATCTCTTTTTTGCAAACGCTCTGCCTGAATGTGACTTCAAATATTTTTCAAAATCATAAGCTTTTTGCTTGCCTATAAAGGCGTGATAAGAGATTAATTTCCACGGCTTATATTTTGCAGTGTGTTTTGAATTTCCAGAATTATGTTCTGTAAGCCTTTGTTTCAAATTAGAAGTAGCTCCAGTATATTCTTGTTCGGGAAAATCAATACTTCTGATTACATAGACATAGTGCATATGATTCTCTCAAACAGTCCGTCGTCGCTCTACGAGCTATGCCGGACACGCTTCGCCCTAACGCTCTACTTTGTGGCTGTGCCACGCATAGCCCGTAAGGGCGAAGCGTGGTGCAGGCGGCGAGAGTCGAACTCGCACGAGGGTTACCCTCTCAGGATTTTAAGTCCTGTGTGTCTACCATTCCACCACGCCTGCATATTTTTGAAGAACCTTTTATAAAAATCAATCGGTATCACCTGATATTGGTTCTGCATAGGTCACGTCAAGATCCCAAGGGAAATAAATCCAAGTATCTTGTGAAACTTCTGTAATAAATGTGTCAACCATGTCATTTCCAAGTGGTTTTGCATAAACTGTTGCAAAATGAGCGTTTGGTAACATCTCACGAACAATACGTGCGGTTGCTCCAGTGTCTACCAAATCATCAATGATTAGCACTTTCCCCTTTTTATCTAATTCTAAAACATCGTCCGAAACATGTTTAAGTATTTCAATCTTGCCCTGATCCTTATGAGCATAAGATTTTGCCGCAACACTTTCGACAACACGGATATTAAGCTCTCGTGCCACAATGGCCGCTGGAACTAATCCACCACGTGCAATAGCTACTATTGCATCAAAGGATCCAATATTTGTTAGCCGCCAAGCCAGCGCCCGTGAATCACGGTGGAACTGATCCCAACTAACAGGAAAGGATTTGTTTGAAGGGTTCATTTATTAAATCCTACTTGGCAAGATAATATTATTTTCAACATGTAATTCATCAACCATGCTTTGCACTAGCTTTGTAGATTTTTCAAGCGCAATTTTGTCATTTGAACGTAATATTATGCTAGAAAACTTCCCCATCTGTGGATAAGATCCAATTTTTACATTTTTAAAGGCTTTTTGGATTTTTTCTAACCCTAAAGCAATTTTACTTTCCCCAACACCAACCATGATTTTATTCGATAATATTCTCTCTCCCTGCACTAATAAAGGGGCAATGCTTTTTAGCATATCTTGCATAATAATTGGCACGCCAGCCATCACATAGACATTATCAATAATAAATCCCGGAGCGCCAGTAACATTATTCTTTATTAATGTTGCCCCTTTTGGAATTCTAGCCATGCGTAAGCGCCCCTCGCTAAGCGCTTTATCTCCACTATGATCTTGCAACATTATTTTGGCATCGGCGTTTATTTCTAATTCGACATTAAGCGCTTTTGCAACGGCATCTGCTGTAATGTCATCATGGGTTGGGCCAATTCCACCAGTGCTAAACACATAATCATGGTTTTTGCGCATATCATTAATTGAAATAATGATGTTCTCTAATTCATCAGCAACAATTCTTACCTCTTTAAGATCAATGCCAATATCTGTGCAAAATAGCGCTATGGTGTGAATGTTTTCATCTCTTGTTTGCCCATTTAATATCTCATCACCAATAATTAATAATGCTGCACTTTTGCGTGGCTTTAAGTTTTGGTGGTTCATATTAGTATAACAATCTTGATTTATTTTGAAAATGAGGGCTATTTTGAAGTTACTTGCTAATTTATATTATGCAAGAAAAATGTATTTTTCAATTTTCTAATTTACAAATATGTTTGGGTAATGTCTTTATTCTTTAGGAGTTTTTATGATAACTTATATTGATGCAAAAAATAGCAAACGCAAAGTTGCAGGGATAATTCCTTTGCATGACGAAACTGGTTTTGCTGGTATGCGTAAAGCTGGGCAATTATGCGCTCAAGCGCTTGATCTATTATATGAAGAGGTACGCCCCGGAATTACAACTTTAGAGCTAGATAGAATTGCTTTTGAATTTGCTCATGATAATGGAGCAGTGCCAGCAACTATGTTTTATCGTGGTTATAGGCATTCTATTTGCACATCAATAAATCACGTTGTTTGTCATGGTATCCCATCTGAAAAGCCTCTTAGAGAAGGTGACATTGTAAATATTGATATTACATTAGTTGTTGATGGTTGGCATGGTGATAGCTCTCGCATGTATCCTGTGGGTGAGATTTCACGAAAAGCTGAGCGCTTAATCGAGATGACATATGAGGGGCTTGAGGTTGGTATTAAAGCTGCCAAGCCCGGAAATACAACAGGGGATATTGGCGCTGCCATTCAAACTTATGTAGAAAAACAACGAGCCTCTGTCGTTCGAGATTTTGTTGGACATGGGTTGGGGCAACGCTTTCACGATGAACCCAATATCATGCATTTTGGTACGCCCGGCACTGGTATTGAGTTAAAAGAGGGAATGATTTTTACCATTGAGCCTATGGTGAATTTAGGTCGGGAGCATGTTAAAATACTAAGCGATGGCTGGACAGCGGTAACTAGAGATAGAACTCTTTCGGCACAATGTGAGCATTCATTAGGCATAACAAAAACTGGTTGCGAGATATTTACAGGCTCTCCACTTGGCTTGTTTAACCCTATTGCAGTACGATGAGATGAGCGAAAAACCTGACAATAATAAAAAGCATTATCATGGCCATCGCGAGAGGTTGCGCCAAAGGTTTGCACAAAATGGTTCAAGCAGTTTGCAAGATTATGAATTGCTTGAGCTTATTTTATTTAGGCTTTTGCCACGTCGTGATACTAAACCAATAGCCAAAGCAATGATTGAGCGCTTTGGTAATTTCCCAGAAGCAATTAGCGCCCCATCACATCTATTAGAAGAAATTGACGGTTTAGGAAAAACAGCGATTATTGATCTGAAAGTAATTTTGGCAGCAACTCAACGTTTCAGCAAAGAAAGCATTTTGGATAGGCCAATACTTGGCTCTTGGGGTGAATTAATAAATTATTGTAATACGCAAATGGCTTATGAAACCAAAGAACAATTTCGTATCCTGTTTCTTGATAAGAAAAATTTTCTTATAGCTGATGAGGTGCAACAGATTGGAACAGTTGATCATACGCCTGTTTATCCACGTGAAGTTATAAAGCGCTCGCTTGAGCTTTCAGCAACGGCACTAATTTTGGTACATAATCACCCATCGGGCGATCCAACCCCTTCAAGCGCCGATATTAAAATGACTAAAGAGATAGATAATATTGCCAAACCGTTGGGCATTACTGTGCATGACCATATAATTATTGGCCGTTCAGGACATTCATCTTTACGTGGTTTGAAGCTAATTTAGCTTATGTCCTTCGTAATTTCTTTAAAAAACCACCTAGCTTTTTTGAGTTTTTGATATGAAAACGCAGCGTCTTTATAATTCTATGTAATATAGAAATAATATAGCCTTTGAAAGTCAAAGGAATATAAAAATGGCGCAAAGCAGTAAGAGAATTACACCAATGCCGCTTTTCATCGGTAAGCCCAGCCCCCATGTCATAGACACGAATTCCAGCATCAAAAATTGTTTGCATGACACGCAATAGGTTTTGCTTGCCCGGTGAGCCAGCTTGCATTTTAATGTTCTCACTCATCGAAGAAATTAGGCAAAACATTTTCTTTTGATGTATGATATTATAACGAATTGCAACAATTTCTTTATTCACACGCAGTACATGCAAACTAACTTTCATATCACCATTGCTTTTCATGATTTTGTAGTAAAACTGACGATGCTTTTCTTCTTCAAATGGGTTCTTAATACCCAAAATCTTAAATCGTTGCGCACGTTGTTTAAACATAAGCGAGAGAATATTATCAATCTCTTTGTTATCAGCGCTAATTTCTTCAAAGCTCACATCACCAAGCGCATTTAGCTTTGCACTATGTTGTTTGTCATGTTTGCGTCTTGAGCGAGTTCTTTGTTCTCTATTACATTGCTCCCAACTCTCAAATTCTGAGCGATAGAGCATATCAGCTGGGGCAGATATTCCTAATTGAGAATATAGAGCATCATCTGGCACATAAGGAATATACATAAGATCAAAACCCTTGAAAGATTTAATCAAAGCCTGCCAAAGAGATTTTTGCTCCTGCTCGCTAAATTTTACCATTGCTTTGGCATTTATAAGCGGTGCTTCAACTCCTACTTGAGATTTTGTAAAAGGCATTAATGTTTTAACGCCCATCATTTTTGTGGCCTCAAGTGCCATAATTATTATAGGTACATTATCAATTTTGAGCACGCTAAAATATTGATTTTCTGGTTTAATATCTAAAATACCTAGCCAAGTTCTAATAAAATCAAAATTTTGCCCTGGAGATTGAACTCCCAAATTTTCAAGGAAGCGCCATTCTGTTTCAATATCATCAATTACATTTGTTGTGGTAATTGAGATATTTAAGCTAGCACCTTTGCTCTTTTTAAGAGATGTTTTTTTAATTTCCTTGTCCATAGGCCATCGCTATATCATTGCTCAAATAATTTGAAGCCACTATTCACTAGTAATATGAAAGAGTAGTTGATATTTAATAAAAACATTAGCCAATTAGACCAAGTGCTGGAAAGGTTTCTAACAGCCACCAAGAAAAACGAGTGAATTGCCCTGTCATAAATGCCAAACCTGTTAGCACCAATAAAGCTCCCATGAACTTTTCAATAGTGCCAAGGTGTTTCTTAAAACCCTCAAAAAAGCTAGTAAATGGGCCAATAGCTAAACCTGCTAAAAGAAATGGCACGCCAAGCCCTGCTGAGTAAATAGCTAATAATTTAGCGCCCTCAGCCGCTGAATCTTGCACAGCGGCAACCGAGAGAATAGCGGCAAGCACTGGCCCAATACATGGTGTCCAGCCAATGGCAAAAGCTACCCCCAACCCAAAACCACCAAGCGGACCACTAACTACGCTTGGCCCATGATGACGTATTTGCATATTGAGAAAGGCAAGCTTGAATATGCCCAAAAAATGCAACCCCATCGCAATAATCAGCAGGCCAGCTATTGGAGTTAAATAAGGCATTATTTGTCTAAAAGCCTGCCCAAACGCAGTTGCCGTTGCGCCAAGTGTGATAAATATAACAGAAAAGCCCATTATGAAGAACAATGATGTGAAAACTGTGCGTCGCCAAAGAATACCAGGCTTAACACCGTCTTCTTGTAATTGCTCAAAAGATGCGCCACTCATATAGGTTAAATAGGGTGGCACAAGCGGTAAAACGCATGGGCTAAGGAAACTTAAAATTCCTGCTATAAATATAATTGGGAATGTTAATTCGCTCATTTATCTAACCTTTTTCTATAACCTTATTAACGCCTAGAAAATTTGAAGCAATAGCTCTGTTTAATTATCAAACAAAAGTGATTGCTTATTGCTTCATATTTTAGCTCATGCTAATGCGCATTTGAAAAGAATTAATAAATTAGCAAAAGAGCCTAACATTATGATTTCACGATATTCTCGCCCTGAAATGGTCACCATTTGGTCGGCGCAAACAAAATTTAAGATTTGGTTTGAAATTGAAGCACATGCCGCAACAAAACAGGCAGAGCAGGGGGTTATCCCAAAAGAAGCCGCTAAAATCATCTGGGAAAAGGGTGGAAATGCTCAATTTAATGTTGAGCGCATTGATGAGATAGAGCGTGAAGTAAAACATGATGTTATTGCTTTTTTGACGCACCTTTCTGAAATAGTGGGTGAGGAGGCTCGTTTTGTGCATCAAGGCATGACTTCTTCTGACGTTTTGGACACAACTCTTTCAGTGCAATTAAATCGTGCTAGTGATATTTTATTGGCAGATATTGATGCTTTACTTGCTGCGCTAAAAAAACGTGCATTTGAGCATAAAAACACCATAACCATTGGCCGCTCACACGCTATTCATGCCGAGCCAACCACTTTTGGCATAAAATTAGCGCAAGCCTATGCTGAAATGCAGCGCAATCGTGAAAGATTAGTTGCGGCGCAAAAAGACATCGCCACTTGCGCTATTTCTGGCGCTATTGGAACTTTTGCCAATATTGACCCCGAAGTTGAAAAATATGTTGCAGATCAGCTTGGCCTAAGCGTTGAGCCAGTTTCAACGCAAGTTATTCCACGTGATAGGCACGCAATGTTTTTTGCTACCCTTGGGGTAATTGCTTCTTCCATTGAGCGCATAGCGGTTGAAATTCGCCATTTACAACGTACCGAAGTGCTTGAAGTAGAAGAATATTTTTCTAAAGGGCAAAAAGGCAGCTCCGCCATGCCGCATAAGCGCAACCCAATATTAACTGAAAACCTAACAGGGTTGGCTCGTTTAGTGCGGGGCATGGTAATTCCAGCAATGGAAAATGTAGCCCTTTGGCATGAGCGTGATATTTCTCATTCCTCAGTCGAGCGCATGATTGCCCCAGACGCTACAATTACTCTAGATTTTGCCCTTGTACGTTTAACAAACGTAATTGAGAATCTGTTGGTCTATCCTGATAATATGAAGGAAAATATGGATAAATTAGGCGGATTGCACAATTCACAACGTGTATTATTAGCGCTCACCCAAGCAGGGCTTTCTCGTGAAGATAGCTATTCAGCGGTACAACGAAACGCCATGCAAGTTTGGCAGGCCAAGGGAAATCGGACTGGCAAATTTGCAGAACTGCTAAAAGCCGATGAGCAAGTAAGCAATGCGCTTAGCAACGAGCAAATTGATGCTATGTTTGATGATGCTTATCACCTCAAACATGTCGATTTAATTTTTAGCCGAGTTTTTGAAGACTAAGCTTCACTTAGCACTTCTTGCTTGGCTTGCGCTAAAAATTCAGCCATTTTGGCACGGAGATCTTCTTCGCTTACACTTGCACCAGCTTCTTTAATATCAGAACTAATCTTACGGTAAACATCTTCATCGCCTGCTTCTTCAAAGTCAGAAGCAATAACTTCAGACACATAAGCGTTAACATCTTTTTTTCCGAGAAGTTCAGCAATCCAAATAGCTAGTTTTTTGTTGCGGCGAGCTTCTGCCTTAAATAGGAGTTGGGCATCGTGGGCAAATTTGGCTTCTTGGGCTTTTTCGCGATCATCAAATGTAGACATTTTTATTCCTCAAATTAAGTTGTGCGCCCTTAATGGCATGTTCAGATATCACATAGGGTGTTAGTTTACTCAAATCAATATCAAACAGCTGTAAAAATGCTAACATCACCAATAATAGTTATAATAAAATCAATATTACTTGCAATAAATGAAAATTGGCGCAAAAAGCTTATGTAATACCCATCGATTCTAATTTTAAGGCAAAATAATGAGCCGACGTCGTAAAATTTATGAAGGTAAAGCCAAAACTCTTTATGAAGGGCCAGAACCCGGAACGCTTGTGCAGCATTTCAAAGACGATGCAACGGCAGGAAATGGCGAAAAACACGAGATTATTGATGGTAAAGGGGTGCTGAACAATCGCATTTCAGAATATATTTTTCAAAATCTAAATGATTTAGGAATTCCAACCCATTTTATTCGGCGCTTAAATATGCGTGAGCAGCTAATTAAAGAAGTTGAAATTATCCCAATAGAAATAATTGTGCGAAATATTGCCGCAGGCTCGCTTGCTAAACGTCTGGGCTTAGAGGTCGGAACAAAATTACCACGTTCAATAATTGAGTTTTGTTATAAAGATGACGAGCTTGGTGATCCATTGGTTGCAGAAGAACATATTACGGCCTTTGGCTGGGCAAATCCTGCTGAACTTGATGATATTATGTCACTTGCCGTGAGAGTGAATGATTATCTTTCTGGGCTTTTTATGGGTGTTGGGTTGCAATTAGTAGATTTTAAGATTGAATGTGGCCGTTTATTTGAAGGTGATATTATGCGCATTATTCTAGCCGATGAAATCTCCCCTGATTCGTGCCGTCTATGGGATGTAAAAACCAAGAATAAATTTGACAAAGATCTATTTCGTGAAGGAAAAGGCGGACTTATTGAGGCCTATCATGAGGTAGCGCAACGTCTTGGTATTTTGTCAGAAACTGAAAACGCTTTGTCCACTGGGCCGAGGTTGGTTAAATAAGGTGGGCAGTATTTTCTCTAACCCCCACCCCAACCCTCCCCGCAAGGGGGAGGGAGAAGAAAGAGAAGGCTATCTCAGCAACAGGCAAGAAGAAAATCCAAATTAAAGATGTAAGCGTGGGAAAAGAATAAACGGCGGGGGTGTTCCTCCTACGCTAAAGCTTCGGCGGACAGGCAGGGTCGGGAGCGTTAGCGACCAATAGCCTGTCCCGTGCTTGACACGGGGGCGACAATATAAAAGAGAAAGAAAGGAATAATAATGAAAGCAAGAGTAATAGTAACTCTTAAAAACGGAGTGCTTGATCCACAAGGCAAAGCTATAAAAGGATCGCTTGAAGCACTAAGTTTTGAGGATGTAAATAAAGTCAGGCAAGGTAAGGTGTTTGATGTGGAATTAGATGAGAGCGATAAAGAAAAAGCAACCATGAGCGTTAAGCATATGTGCGAAAAGCTACTTGTCAACGAAGTTATTGAAAAATATACTATTCAAATTATTGACTAGATTATTAGCAAAATTACTTTTTTAATATTCGTGTTGGGACGCACTTATGCTTGTAAAGACTTCTCTTATTATCTTATTTTTTCTCTCAATCGCAGTGCTGGCATCAGCCTATTCTACTCTACCTGTTGTTAGTTAAGTCACCTTATATCGTCACATCAAATTGTCGGATCAAAATCATAAATCCAGCTAAGGCGTGAATAATGGTTCATGTTGCCTTGCATTTTTACCATAGAATTTCTGCCGAAAGTAAAGGGGGGTGTCATGTGAAAAATATTGCCATTGCTTTGGGATGTTTTTGCTACCCTATTTACTCGCTCTTGGCGTTTATTTTGGTAGATATTAAAAGCAGTTGCAGGGTTTTGCTCAGTTGCTAATAGAGGAGCTAAAATAATAGCATCTTCAATCCCCATAGCAGCGCCTTGAGCCTGAAAAGGTAACATGGCGTGAGCTGCGTCGCCAACAAGCCCAACAGAGCCCTTATGCCAGAAAGGTGCTTTAACAGCTGCTAATGGCCAATGCGTCCAGTTTTTTGTTAGGGAGCAAATTTTTGATAATCGGCTATCATTTTTCATTGAGATTGGCAGGTTTGGAGTTTCGCTAATTCCAAAACCAACTGACATGGTTTCTTTAGTAAAAAATGCTACATTTACCACATTGCGGTGCTTTAATGGATAGGCAACGGCGTGAAACCCTGATCCCCACATTAGAGTTGTATTTTTAAGATTTAGAACATCTTGCAAAAGATCAATATCAATTAATGTTCTCCATGCGACATATCCGCTATATTTTGCTTGCACGCCATCTAAGTATTTTGTGCGAGTGATTGAGCCAACTCCATCAGCACCTATAAAGGCAAAACATGATATTTCCTGTGTCTTGCCACCCACTTTTTTATATTTGACTATTGGATTTTGCTCAATATTTGATATTTCAAAATCTGTAATAGCAAACTCAACATCTATTAGTTTGTTGTTTTTACAAGCGGCATAAAGTGTTTCAACCATATCGGCTCGGTGCATAACTGTGTAAGGCACACCAAAGCGCTTTCTTGCAGTTTTTCCTAATTCTAGCGTAACAAGAGGCTCATTTTGTGCAAAAGAATAAATATCAACGCCTTCTGGCTCAAAACTAACTGGCTTTAGTGCTTCTTCTAAGCCCAAAGAATTAAGCGCGCGATGGGCATTTGGGCCAATTTGCAATCCTGCGCCAAACTCTTGAATTTGCTCATTGCGCTCAAGAACTAAGGTTTTGACACCGTATTTAGCTAGGGCGAGGGCACTAGTTAGCCCCGCAATTCCAGCGCCCGCAATTACAATGAATTTTTCTGTCATAATTTTTTCTTTGCTCTTGTTAAATAATCTATACTATTAGTTCACGAACATATTCATGCGGTCAATAGGAACTTGAATTTTGCCAGTATTTATCTCTGAAAATATAAAAATTGCTTATGAGGATTATGGCAAAGGTGAGCCAATTATTCTAATTCATGGCTTCGCATCAAATGCTAAGGTTAACTGGTTAGATACGGGCTGGGTCGATATTTTGGTCAATGCTGGTTATCGAGTAATCACCATTGATAATAGAGGGCATGGGCAATCAGAAAAGCTCTATGATAGTAAATATTACCCAGCAGCCTTAATGGCGCATGATACAATCAATTTGATTGATCATTTAGAGCTTTCTTCTGCTTTTTTGCTTGGTTATTCAATGGGGGCAAGAATTTCAGCCTTTGTTGCTATGCAAGCACCGCAAAAGGTTAGGGGTGTTATATTTGGCGGTATGGGCATAAATCTTATTCGTGGTATGAGAGATAGTTCTGAAATTATTGCTGGTTTAAGGGCAGATAGTTTAGAAGAAATTGAACATAAAACCGCAAGGCAATTTCGTATTTTTGCGCAACACACCAAGAGCGACCTTAAGGCGCTGGCTTATTGTTTATCATCTTCTCGTGATCCAATAACAAAGGAAGATGTTGAAAAAATTTATATTCCAGCACTAGTTGTAGTTGGAAGTGATGACACAATAGGGGGTTCGCCTAGTGATTTGGCGGATATTTTACCGCAAGGTAAGTCATTATTACTTGAAGGGGTTGATCACATGCGCTCAACTGGTGATAAGAGATTTAAGCAAGGTGTTATTGATTTTTTAGATGAAAACTCAATATAGTAATGCTAACAAGAGAAATAATTTTAATTTGGCAAGACGAAGTAATTTTAATTGGAATGATAAATGAGCCTTAAAACAAAACAGCAATCAGTTAAGAAGTTAGATCCAGTGTGGACTTCTATAAGGCAAGAAGCTGAGGAAATTACAAAACAAGAACCAGCACTTGCAAACTTTGTTTTTTCAAATATTTTGAACCATAATAGTTTTGAAAAAGCGCTGTGCTATCGTCTAGCGCAACGGCTTGGTCATTTAGATGTTTCTGCTGACCTCATTAGGCAAGCATTTAATGAGATATTAAAAGAATCCAACAAGATAGCTATCTTGTCACGTATTGATATTGTTGCGACAAAAGAGCGAGATCCTGCTTGTCATCGTTTGATTGAGCCGTTTTTATATTTTAAGGGATATCAGGCAATTCAAGTGCATAGGTTTGCTCATGAATTATACAAAATGGGTCGCAAAGATATGGCTTATTATTTGCAAAGCCGCAGCTCCCAAACCTTCCAAGCAGATATAAATCCAGCCGTAAAGATGGGGCAGGGGATTATGTTAGATCATGGTACAGGAGTGGTGATTGGCGAAACTTCAGTGATTGGCGATAATGTGTCTATTTTGCAGGGTGTAACTTTAGGGGGCACAGGTAAGGTTGATGGTGATAGACATCCAAAAGTTGGATCTGGCGTATTGATTGGTGCAGGAGCAAAGATTTTAGGTAATATTAGAATTGGCGATTGTGCGCGAATTGCTTCGGGCTCTGTTGTTTTAGAAGATGTACCAGCCAAAAAAACGGTAGCAGGAGTTCCTGCAAAAATAGTTGGTGAGGCTGGTTGCGCTTATCCTTCTCTTAATATGGATCAAATGTGGGGTGAAATAATTTGAAAACTAGCTAGCCATTTATTTATAAGAAACAAATTAGAATATTAAAGGAAAAGATCATTGGACAAAGCAGAACTTAATAAGTTGAAATTATTTTTACAAAAAACTTTTGGCAACGCTGAGCTAACAGTAAAAGCCCGCCCGCAAAAAACAGATTCTTGTGAGGTTTATAAGGGCGATGAATTTATTGGGGTAATTTACGTTGATGACGAAGACGAAGATCGCTCATTCATGTTTCAAATGGCAATTTTGGATATAGATTTAGAAGATATATAATATTAAAGACCATCAATTTTATCTAGCCATTTTTGCGCTTCTATATCAAAATTTCTCCAGCCTAAAAGAGCCTCATATTCAAAGCTATATATAGCGCTAAGCTGTGGACTAATTTGAACAGTACGCACACACATTTTTGAGCTTTGAGGTACTATCTTATCCATACATTTGGCAACAAAGGGATTGGCGCTAAGGGGATCATAAAAAACATTCTCCTCAATATTGCCAACCATCGTTTTAAGTGGCTTGCCAATTAAACCTCTTGGGCTGTTTATTTCTTTGGGTAAAAACTGATGCAAATAGACATCATCTAATAATTGAGCGCTTGGAATGTTTAATCTTTTTAGCGCTAGCGTGACTTGGATTATCATGCTTGGCTTATCCGCTATGAGTGGCAAGACAAAAAGCAGCTCTGTATAATCTACAAATTCCGTTTGCCGCTCTTCAGAATATTTGAACCAAGTAGCTGGGATTTCTAATTTTTGACCTGATATTATTTTTGTAAGCAGAATTTCATTATCATTTAAGGAGGGTGGCTTTGTTTTAGGTTGCTCAAGATTATCAATGTAATAAGCAAGAGCTAACCCTGCAAAAATTAGGCCTAATGCAATAGCAAAAAGATTGAATAGTAAGTCTTTTGGATTATTATTTTTGGCCATAACAAAAGATCATTCTTAAAGAAAACAATTAACACTCGCTTGGCTTTGTTAACCATGTTTGCCAACAATTAGTGACTATGGATAAAGCTACAACTATACTTAATAAAAGGTAAATATATTAAATATAAATTTAAGGCTAGGGAATATATTAATGTCAAACGATCTTGTTTTAGCTTTGTTTATCATTGCTGTTGGTATATCTGTTGCAGGTGTTAGTGCGCATCTTTATCAATATATATTAAGAGCGCCTGCTGTGCTAAGCTATACAGGCAAGACCTACCTATCTTCACTTGGCAATCTATTTATTAGTTTTGTTTGCGGCCCTTATATTATGCTAAATCTTGGTTTCAATAATTCCCAAGAGGAGGTATCTCTACCAAAGCTCTTTGTTTTGCTAGCAGCATTAATTGCCTTTGGTTGGGCTTTCATTACTGGTCTTATGTTTATGAGCATATATCTAGCTTTTGTTTAAGCATAAAAAAGACCAGCCTCAGGGAAGGGGCTGGTCATATCAAACCTAATGGAGGTCAAAACCTAATGGAGGTTATGGGAGTAAAGGTTCGATTAGTTTTTTTATCTTTTAGCGAATAGATTTTCTCTTTGGTCGTAAATATCAACCCATTGACCTGAATTTGCTTGGGATTGACGTTTTAGATATTTATAGGGTGTTTCATTCCAAAGTTTTATCAGTGCAGCTTGATTATCAAGAACAAGATCACCTCTATCAGTTCGTACCATTAGTACGGCATGACCTTCTCCGCTTTCTTGACGAAGTACAGCAATGAGTAATGTTGATGCAGGCCAGCCAAGATTGACTAGAGCACGGCGTTTTTCAAGCACATATTCTTCACAATCGCCATATCCATTTGAATATGTCCAAAATTCTTCAACTCCATAAAGTTCTAAGTCAGTAACTGGAATAATTTCTTTATTATATTTTACATTAATGCCCACTAATTCCTGCCAAAGCTCTGAAGTTAATGCAATCGCTGCTACGGCCTCTTTGTTTCTGCCACATTCTTTGGGCCATATTTTACAAAATTCAGCATGTCCTATTGGAATAGATGTTTGAACATTGCCAGCTTTTGCAAAAGCTGGATTGTCAAAATTTATGTTCGCTTTGGCAAATGCTATATCAGTACTTGCCAATAACATAAGAAACATAAGTGATAATATTGCGAATAGTTTATTTTTATAAATTGTCATTTGTATTCTCCCTGATTGGAGAACACGCTAGAGTTTAGTTATTTCGCTATTGAAAAAAATAATATGCAACTTTTATTCAAAGTTTATCTGCAATATTTAGGTTTTGTTAGGAAAAAAATTGAGGTAAAAAGACAAATGAATAAATCTAGGCTTTGCTTAAAATGACAGTAGCCCTTTTGTACCTTGAGCGTAGCCGACACTTCTATGCTTAATATAGCAAAATTTACTAATTTAAGGGGATTTAGTCTAAGCGTAGGTTTTGTTGTACTATAGATAGCATTTCTTGTGTGCTTGAAAATTGCACACCAATTCCATTTTCAAAATGGCGAATAATTTTAGCTTGCATTCTACCTAACGTAACCATTGAGCCCATAGCCGGCCTTACAGATAGCTCGATTGCAGCACCAGAAATTGAAATATCTAATAATTTGCAATTATATTCTCGTCCATCATCAAGCACAATTTTGGAGTGACGAAAATCTGGCACAAACCGTCCAGAATCTCTTTCATCGTCTAATCCAAGTATATCTTTATTTGCTAACCATGTAAGTTGAGCTGCAATTTTATCACGTTTTCGTGCAGATGCTAAGAAACTAATTATAAAGCCTCCCTCAAAAACACTAATAATTTTTCCATCGATTCGGCCAATAGTATCAAGATATGCAACAATACGCATTTCAAGAGTGCCACTCACTGGTGCAATGATTTTTGCTTCGCCAGGGGACATTTCAATTATTTGGCAAGGATATTCACTATAATCCGCTAGCATATAACGCCCTAAAATAGAGACCCTTACACTCTGAAATCGACTTGAATCAGATATGTGTTCACCTTGCGGATATAATTGCAAAGAATTATCTTGAAGTTCAAACATAAATATTACACACCAATAGATTATAATTAACAAATCATAGCGTTATTTAGGTTAACTATTAGTAATGTTTATATGCTTTTTATGATTTTCCGCCATCAATTACACTTAGGTGCGAATAACGACGGGCAAAATTACCATGAACCCTAGTAGGAATAGCTATTGCTTGTTCATTTCTCTCGTTAGATATTTCATCTTTGAAATATACATCAGCTTCATTATTAGTAACATTGCTAGATAAATCTCGTAATGGTTGTTGATTTGAAACATCATCTGGCCAAATCAACCTTAATCCAGTTATTCTTTGTTCAGTTATCGGCTCTAGACCTAGCCAATAGGGGCTTTCAATAGCGCTCATAGCACCAAGAATACGTGAAGTCGTGTCGCCATTATGGCGAACAGGGAGTAGGATAATCTCAAAACTAATTCTTTTGCCACTTGCGCTAGTGCCATTAAAGCTTGTTAGGGCTACTGCATGATCTTCAGTTACTGCTCTGATAAGGGTTTTTAGCGCATCACGGTCTTTTTGATGCCACATCTCGTTAAAAGAGCGTCCCTTTAATTCACGGCAATATGTTGTGCAAAGGTGTGATCCTGCTAAACGGAACAAAAATTCATCTTCGTTTTCATCTGATTCTAGAATAAAAACATTTGCAAGCGATTTGCGAATTTTTGTTGGATCAAGATTTTTACGCTCAGGTGCGCTACGTGAACCACGTAATTCATTCCAATAATTATATAATAGTTTTGACGATTCTTTTTGCATGATTTCCCGCACAATTTGCAAATAAAAACGCTTAGATATTTCTCTCCAAGCAACTAGAGTTATAATTGCAAAAATGAGCATAAAAATCGCCCTTAATCGTTTATTAAGGTTAACGCTGGTGAGTATGTGTGGATAATAATAAAATAAAGTAGGTTAAAAACATGGAAAATGAAGATGAAAATACAAAAAACACTGCAAAACAGCCTATTTTTAATCTGCCAAACATAATTATCGCTCTGTTGATAATAATTTGGTTACCACAAATATTTATTTCATTTTTTCCAAATGAGAATCTTAAACAGCTACTTATTATCTATTTTGGCTTTATTCCTACTCGCTTTATTACCCCTGAACAATTTCCCCTAGGATCGCTTGCATTAACATGGACAATTTTCACCCATGCATTGCTACATGCTGGCTGGGAGCATTTATTCATCAATAGTGCATGGCTAATGATTTTTGGCACCCCTGTAGCACGGCGTTATGGCGTAAGCGCTTTTTTGCTGATTTTTTTCTTAAGCGCTGCAGCTGGCGCTTTGTTATTTGCACTAGTAACATTACCAGAACTTAGCCTATTGGTAGGCGCATCTGGCGGCATAGCGGGATTAACGGGAGTTGCTATTCGCTTTATGTTTCAGCCCATTCAAGTTGCGAAACACCCTGAAACTGGTGAAATAATAGTTCTAGGGCGCTCGCTAGCAAGTTTTGCTGAAATGTGGAGCAATCGAACTACAAGATATTTCACCATAGTTTGGCTAGCATTAAATGCCGCCATTCCACTTGCTGGAATTTTTGGGTTTGCAGAAATAAATATCGCATGGCAGGCGCATATTGGAGGTTTTTTACTCGGATTATTTATTGCACCATTATTTGAGAGGCGAGATTAATATTTATCCTTAGGATCAAATAATTGCTCGTCACCAGTGAGTTTTAGAGAAGTTTCTTCTCCATTAATTTCAACCAAGCGAAAAAAACAACTCTTGCGTCCCGTATGACAGGCTGCACCAACACCTAATTGCTTAACTTTGAGCAAAATAGCGTCTTGATCGCAATCAACTCGCATTTCAATTAATTTTTGCACTTCGCCAGAAATCTCGCCTTTTTTCCATATATTTTGCCGTGAGCGAGAGAAATAATGCACTTCACCAGTTTCAAGAGTTAGACTAAGCGCTTGTTCATTCATGTGCGCCAGCATTAGGATTTCACCGCTTTTATAATCTTGTGCAATAGCGCTCACCAATCCATTTTCATCAAATTTGGGAGTGAATTCCTTACCCTCTTCAAGTTGAGCTTTTGATAGGCCTTTACCATCAGAGAATTTAATAGACATGCTATCTAGCTCCATTAACTAGCGCAAAAAACCGTTCGCGCTCGCTTTTTTCTTCTGCAAATACGCCCGTAAATTTTTGCGTTAATGTTGTAGCTCCGGGTGCTCTAACGCCACGCATTGACATGCACATATGCTCCGCCTCAACCATTATGGCAGCGCCACGAGGTTCAAGATAAGTATTTAATGCTTCAATAATTTGCGCTGTTAGGTTTTCTTGCGTTTGCAAGCGGCGTGCAAAAATTTCAACTAACCTTGCTAATTTTGACAAGCCAACAATGCCTTCATTGGGTAGATATGCAATATGAACTTTGCCAAAAAACGGCACGAGGTGATGTTCGCAATGTGAATAAAAAGCAATATCACGCAATAGAACAATATCATTATAATCGCTAATATCTTGAAAGGTCTTGCTTAAAACTTGCTTCGGGTCTTGCTCATATCCAGCAAAAAGCTCGCTATATGCTTTTGCTACACGTTTAGGACTATCGATCACGCCCTCACGTGTTGGATCATCGCCTGCATATGCAATTAGCGTTTTAACAGCTTCTCGCATTTGTTTTTTGCTTGGCCTTTTATTTGGCTTTAGCAATTTTTGTGCAGTTTTTTTGGATTTTGCATCAAAATTTGGCAATTTCACATCCATAATGCATCTCCTGTTAATTATGCCCCAAAAATAAATGCGAAAGTGCTGGCAGGGCGTTGATAATCCTTTATATAGAGAACTATATGAAATTCGCAAGCAAATGAGAAATAATCGTGGAACTCTCAGAACTTTATTCAAGTAAAATATTACAGATAGCAGCTAATCTAGAAAATATTGAACCGCTTAAGGAATTTGATGCAAAAGTTAAAAAAAATTCAAAGATTTGTGGTTCGGTAGTTGAAGTTAGATTGAAATTACAAGAGGGCGTGGTCAGTGATTATTCACACAAAGTCTCCGCTTGTGCTTTGGGGCAGACCTCTGCCTCAATCATAGCAAAAAATATAATTGGCTCTAGCGAGAAAGAATTACGACATTTAAGAGATGAAATGGTGGCAATGCTTAAACATGATGGAGAACCACCAAGCGGTAAATGGTCAGATTTGCAATATTTACAACCAGTAAAATCCTATCCGGCACGCCATACTTCAACGCTTTTAGTGTTTGAAGCGATTATTGCCTGTTTTGATGAAATAAAGAAAGATAATGAAGCAATTTCTTAAAATATTAGGCAAAGCCATTGATTTTCCGTTCAAAACAATCGCTGTTTTGCTAATTCAAATATATCGCTACACGCTTTCAGCTTTTGCTGGGCGAAATTGCCGCCATTTACCTTCTTGTTCAGAATATACCAAAGACGCTATTTGGAAATTTGGGTTTTGGAAAGGTGGCTGGGTTGGTCTAGCCAGAGTTATACGTTGCCGCCCTAAGGGAACAGATGGGTTCGATCCGATACCAAAAGAATTACCAAAAAATGCTTATTGGTATCGCCCTTGGACATATGGGCGCTGGAAATAGTTTGGAACTGGTGCTAAAGAGCGCTAGATATATTATATAAGTTTTGATTCCAATTTTTAAGAGTAAGTCTATGCTAAATATAAAATTTCCTGATGGTGCAACTCGTGAATATGAGGAGGGAACAACAGGTACGGATATTGTTCAGTCAATCTCAAAATCATTAGCAAAAAAAACCGTTGCCATGCGTTTGAACGGTGAACTTTGCGACTTAAGCGCAAAAATAAAGGACGGTGCTTTATTAGAATTTATCATGCGTGATGATGAAGCGGCGCTTGAACTTATTCGCCATGATTGTGCGCATGTTTTGGCAGAAGCCGTGCAAGAACTTTGGCCCTTAACGCAAGTTACCATTGGCCCAGTGATTGAAAATGGCTTTTATTATGATTTTGCCCGTGATGAACCTTTCTCAACAGAAGATTTACGTAACATTGAAAAGAAAATGAGCCAAATCATTCAACGTGGCGCAAGTTTTACTAAAGAAATTTGGTCTCGTGAGGAAGCAAAGAAGGTATTTGCGGCCAAAGGCGAAGAATATAAAATTGAATTAATTGATGCCATCGCTGAGGGCGAAAATCTAAATATTTATAAACAAGGACAATGGTTTGATCTTTGTCTTGGCCCACATATGCGAACAACAAAAGATGTTGGCCAAGCCTTTAAGCTAACCAAAGTTGCTGGTGCTTATTGGCGAGGGGATAGCAATAATGCTGTGCTTTCTCGCATTTACGGCACAGCTTGGGCAAACCAAAAGCAGTTAGATGAATATTTGCACATGGTTGAGGAAGCTGAAAAGCGAGATCATCGCAAATTAGGACGTGAACTAGACCTGTTTCATTTTCAAGAAGAAGCGCAGGGCAGTGTTTTTTGGCATCCAAATGGTTTTGTAATTTATAACGCAATGGAGCAATATATTAGGCGTAAAGTTAACGCATCTGATTATAAGGAAATAAAAACTCCTGAACTAATGGACGTGAAATTATGGGAAAAATCAGGGCATTGGGCAAAATTTAGAGATAATATGTTTGTTGTTCCCGATGAAGTACCTTCACTCGATGATGATGTACCTATTCTTTCAGGAGAAGCTAAGTTAATGGCGCTAAAGCCAATGAATTGCCCAGCGCATGTGCAAATATTTAATCAGGGGATTAAATCTTATCGTGATTTACCACTTCGATATGCAGAATTTGGCTGCTGTCATCGCAATGAAGCGCATGGAGCACTGCATGGTTTGATGCGGGTTCGCCAAATGACGCAAGATGATGGGCATATTTTTTGCACGAAAGAACAAGTGCAATCTGAAACCGAAAATTTTTGCGATCTATTAGATTCTATTTATGAAGAGCTTGGCTTTAGCGAAGTTAAAATTTTGCTGGCTACACGTCCAGAGGTTCGTGCAGGGACTGATGAGGTGTGGGATTTGGCTGAAAAATCTCTTATTGATGCGCTTAGTGCTACGGGGCGGGAGTTCACTATTGTTGAAGGTGAGGGGGCTTTTTATGGCCCTAAATTAGAGTTCCACCTAAAAGATGCTATTGGGCGCACGTGGCAGTGTGGCACATTGCAGCTTGATTTTGTGCTACCCGAGCGCCTTGATGCTTCTTATATTGATCAAAATAGTTCTCGTCAGCGCCCCGTAATGTTGCACCGAGCAATTTTAGGATCGCTTGAGCGGTTTATTGGCATTCTAATAGAAAATCATGCAGGTAGAATGCCTATGTGGCTTGCTCCAGTGCAAGTTGTAGTTGCACCTATTGTTTCAGAACTTGATGATTATGCTATAAGTATAGTTGAGAAATTAAAGGCACAAGGAATTAGAGCTGATACTGATTTAAGAAGCGAAAAAATCAATTATAAAGTGCGAGAACATTCACACGCTAAAGTGCCAGCAATTTTTGTGGTTGGCAAACGAGAAGAAGAGGAGGGCACGGTTTCAATTCGTCGTTTAGGCTCACAAGGGCAAAGTATTTTATCTACAAGTGAAGCGATTGACGGAATCGTTAAAGAAGCAATGCCACCTGATTTGAGATAGATCAATATATCTAAAAAAATTTGATGTAACTTGTTGAACTTTATGGCTTGATGGTTTGTTATGTAAATAGATTAATATTATAAGCGCTAAACGCATAGTTCTTGTTTGTTCTTTGGTTCTTGTTTGTTTCTTGAAATGAGAACAGATATATGCGTTAATGACAGAACAATTCGAGTTATTGTTATTTTGGTTAAATAATTTAGGGGAGATTAAAATGAATTGGAAATTTTTTGCACTTTATGTGATTACTATGCCAGTGCTTTTGCTGGTGTTTATGATTGTTGCACTTAGTGCACCGCAATTAGGCCTGTTCAATATTAGTTCACTACTTTGGGGCGCAGTTGCTAGCTTTGTTGTTGCTGTTCCTGTTACGTGGGTTATTGCCAAAAAAGTATTGTAATAAAATCCTATTATAAAAGGTTTTTATTGCAAGCAGACATTCTAATATAGTTACCTAATATAGCGAAGTAAGTAATTCAATTTCGCGTGGGGCCGAAGGTTTGACTTGAAAATCTCGATTATAGACCTTTTTCCCAATTTTAGCGATTACGGCATAATCACCTTCTTTTAGAATAGTTGATGGGAAAGCCCCAAGATCTGTGTAGACAACTTCTCCATTTTGCTCTTTTACGCTCCATTCAACGTCAGCAATTGCTTTGCCATTAGGCTCAGAAGCAAGGCGAAAGCTTATTTTGCTGGCATCATGATATAGCGTAGCATCGGTAATTTGCCCCACTTCAACACGCAAATCTGCCTGCACTTTTGCATTAACATTGCCAAAGTATGAGGTAACATTATAAGTTCCAGCATTTAGATAAATAATATCATTAGAGCGGACGTTTTTTGCGATAATTGTTTTGTTGTTTGCAACGCCATCATTGGCTGATATTTCAAACTTAATATTAGAGGCAATAATTGGTATATCACCAGAAATTGCGGACTTTAAGCGCAATGCACCTGCTTCAAATATTAGGGTTTTTGCAACAGGTATATTCTTAATGCTAACCGCCTCACTAGCCTGAGCATTGCCATATGCTGCATGGATTAAATATTCGCCTGCTTTCAAGTTAAAATTTACATTAGCTTGTTCAGATTTGAATAAAAGACCCATCTGCCCATTTTCAGCCCCGTTGGCTTCAAAAATACGCCAAATAACTCCATTTTGCAAAACCTTACCATTCTCAGATAGTTTTGCAAAAAGTCTTAAAAGGCTTTCTGATGTATCATTATTTTGCAAGTTGGTACTATTATCAGGTTGCACATTATTTGGCACAAGTGCTTGCTCAGGAACACCCTCTCTATTTGGAGGGGGCTGTGGAATCGGCGTTGTTACTTGAGCCAATGCGCTGTTAAGTGGTAAGATAAGAAGAATAATTATATAATATATCAAATTTTTTTGCATATGTTTTATTAACTTGTACTAAATGAGTAATGAAAGAAAAATACTATACTTGAGTAAATATAAACAAAAAAGGTAAATTATGTCACGCAATGTAGAATTATTAAATTATTTGAAAAAACGTCGCTCTGTACCTCTACCTTTTTTGCAAAATCCGGGTCCAAGTGAAAGCGAATTAAAGGAAATATTAGAAATTGCAACTAGAGTTCCTGATCATGGAAAATTATTCCCTTGGCGTTTAATTATTTATAAAGGGACTAATCGCATAAAAACTGGGGAAAACTTGGCGCTAATTGCAAAGGAAAACAATCCAAATATAGATGAAGAAAAGCTAGAAGTTGAGCGAAATCAGTTTTTACCTGCACCTCTAACTATAGGCGTTGTAAGTTCGCCCATCAAACACAAGAAAATCCCACAATCTGAACAAGTCCTGTCTGCGGCGGCTGTTGCAATAAATCTTGTGCATGGCGCAAATGCGCTAGGTTTTGGCACGCATTGGGTTTCTCGGTGGTTTTCTTATGACCAAAGCGCAAAAAAAATGTTGGGTGCTAAAAATGGTGAGGAATTTGTTGCATTTATTCATATTGGAACTCCATGTAAAACTCTAGAAGATAGGGAGAGGCCAAACCTAAAAGATGTTGTTACATACTGGCAAAATTAACCAAAATTTAACCTTAGTTTAGCATTAATTAACGCAGAGTTTAAGGTCATTAAAATGTCAATGCAACCAATTCAAATTTCTCCCGCTTTAGCGCACGTGATAAATAGTGCGGGGCAAAAATCCGAAGTAGATTTTGATTATTTGGTGCAAACTGCTGTGCGTGAAAGTTCCCTCAACCCAAATGCAAAAGCCAAAACATCTTCGGCTACGGGTCTTTTCCAATTTATTGAGGCCACATGGTTTGAAACCATGAAATCAGAGGGAGCGAGGCTTGGATATAAAAATTATGCAAATGCTATTAAACGTGATGAAAATGGTGTTTTTGATGTAAAAGATAAAAAACTGCGCCAAGAGATTTTGGAATTAAGAAAAGACCCGCAAATTGCCGCAGATCTTGCCGCAGCTTTTACTCGTAATAATGGGGAGTATCTTGAAAATAAGTTTGGGCGGCGGCCAAGTGCTGGCGAGCTTTATATTGCGCATTTTTTGGGGGCTAAGGGCGCTGAAAGAATGTTTGAAGCTGGATTGAAAAACCCTGATCAAATAGCCGCAAATCTTTTCCCAAGTGCTGCAAAAGCAAATCGCTCGATTTTTTATTCCAACAATGAGCCAAGAACTATAAAACAGGTATATTTATCGCTTGTAGCCAAGCATCAAGCTAATGTTGTTGCCAGTGAATTTAGTGCGCAACAGCTTGCAAGCAACGATGTGGCTATAAGACTTGATAATAATAATCAGCAAGCTCCATTAGTTATCGAGCGAGATATTTCATTTCAAAATATGTTCACAACAAATGCGATTAATGAACCACGTTCGTTAATTTCAGACAGGTCAGAAAATGTTAATAACGGTGCGTTTTTTGTGCAGCTCTACGCCAAATAATTTTCTTTATTCATAGTGAACAAATTATTAAGTCTTGCAACCTATTATTAAGTCTTGCAACCTAAAGTGCTTTCAAAGACGCATTTAGGCGTAGGTTTATAATTAAGGGATGTAATGGTACTCTACGAACAGTTCTTAGAGCTTTCACAAAGTTCAGATAGTGAAGTGCGCTCACAAGCTGCTCATTTAGCATCTTTGTCATTTATTGAGCATAACGGCTCAGTCGATGAATATGCAGCGCTTTATGCTTCTTTAATCTCTTTTTTAGAGGATAATTCGGTAAAAGTTCGTGCAGCCCTTGCTTATGGATTATTACATTCAAAAAACGCTCCACGCCCTGTTATTTTATCACTCTTACATGATGTGCCGATAATTTCTCGAGCAGTGGCGCAATATTCTCCGATTTTAGTTGATGCAGATCTTATGGGGGTTGTTAAAAGCCAAGATATCGCAATGCTTGATTGCATCGCTGATCGCCCTGAACTAACTCAGCGAGTTGCGCACGCTTTGCTTGAGAATAATAATCCTGATATTTCGCTAAAGGTTCTTTGGCGACATGATGTTGATATTGCTCCTAATGTTCTCGCAAGAATTGCTGATGATTTGGGTGATAATGCTAAAATTCGTGCGGCCCTTTTTGCACGGGCTGAGTTACCCGGATCCTCTAGGTTTTTATTAATTGAAAAGGTTTGCTTAAGCCTAACTAATTCTAGGCTTGTTAAGGGAGCTATTGCACAAAGACCATTAAATCGTCTTATGCGAGATCTAACAAGTTCAGCTCTAACATCTATTGGTGAAAGCGAAGCTTGTTTGGGATCAAGCGATTATGCTTATGAAATGATTGATAAAAATCAGGTCAATGCTCGATTATTATTGCATAGTGTGGTGAGTGGAGATGTTTTGTTTTTTGCGCAATGTGTTGCGGTGCTTAGCAAAATCCCGCAAGAAAAAATATTCACTTTGTTAAATTCTGGCTCAAGAGCTTCTCTTAATGCGCTTTTCTCAAAAAGCGGTCTAAATATGGCTATTAGAAATCTATTAGCTAGATTAATATTTTATGCTCGAAATGTTGATTTGGCAGATGATTTATCAGCACGTCACCTAGTTGTAACTTGTCTGATTAATGAATTGCTAGATGAACATAATGGCAATATCGCACCAGAATTAGAAGATGCTTTTTCTTATCTTAATGAGCAAAATATTTTACTTGCTCGTAGCGCTGCGGCTGGCGTTATGCCTGCCTTTGCAAAAGGAGAAAAGCGCGATAAGCAACTTCCATTGCCATCAGGTGATAGCGTGCAAGCGTTGGCACTGCCAGCCGCTTAAGTTATATCTGAGCAATTTTCTTATTTATTATTACTTCAAACCCTTGTTTGATTTCTTCAATGTTTTTTACGCTTTTATGTTTGTTTTTTGCGCAAAGACCTATTGCCTGCACCAATAATTCGATGGCTTCAAGATGTTCCTTTAGATAGCAGGTGCGCTCAATTAGGCGTGATAAAGTAGCCGCAAAATGACCTGCTTCATCATTATTAAGAATGCCTGCATTGCCCTTAATTATATGAACGGATTTATTAAACGAAGAAAATGATTTTGGATCATCATCATGGCTCTTTAGCCTATTCCAACATGATAAAAGCTCATGAATATCATCATTGAGCCATTTTTCAAAATCCATTGACAAATTATCAACTTGGCGATCAGCCTTATCAATTGGATGAATAGCCCCTTTGCCAAGTTGCAAATAAATTATTTTATCAAGCAGTTTCGTATCTGGATCTATAGTTTCTAATAATCGCCCAGGCAAATTAGGCTTGTTTGCTAAATTCTTGTCATTCAAATTATCTACCCCAAAATATTCAGAATGAATAATTTTACAAGGTTTTTTCAAATTAACAAGCGAGATTACACTTAAGCACTGCCCACAATTAGATTAAAAACTGTTCGTTAAGAACTCTTTCTTCCAAGCCGTGACCGGGATCAAATAATAGGGTTACTTTTTTTGAGCGATCCTCAAAAATCTCAACGCTTAGCACATTCTCAAATTCAACATTATCAGCAACCGCACTTATTGGGCGTTTATTTGCTTCAAGTGTTTTGAAAACAACCCTTGCATCATTGTGCAAAATTGCCCCCCGCCATCTTCTAGGGCGAAATGGAGAAATTGGGGTTAGTGCTAATAGAGGAGCATCAATAGGCAATATTGGCCCGTGCGCTGAAAGATTATATGCTGTTGATCCCGCAGGAGTAGATAACAGCACACCATCACATATCAGTTCTTTTAATCTAACTTTGCCATCAACAACTATTTTAATTTTAGCAGCTTGATAGGTCGAGCGAAATAGAGAAACTTCATTAAGCGCTAAAGCATGATGGGTCTTATTATTTGCATCTTTTACCTTCATGAAAAGCGGATATATATCTTTTGGTCGAGCTAATTCAAGTCGCTCAATTAAGCCGCCTTTATAAAAATCATTCATCAAAAAACCAATCGAGCCGCAATTCATGCCATAAACGGGAATTTTATATTCCATAGCTTTATGCAAGCTTTCTAGCATAAAGCCATCGCCACCAAGCGCCACAACAATATCCGCTTGCTCAATGCCAACACCTGCAAACTTTTTAGTGAATCTTTTGGCAGCTTTTTGTGCTTCTGGTGCATTACTAGCCAAAAAGGCTATTTTCTTTGCTGGGCTTTGTGACAATTCATAACTCCAAAATAAAATTTAATAGAATAATTAGCACGCTTAATCCTTTGATACCAGTGCATGAGTGCATGAAGATAAGGATTTCTAATAATTATTTATCTTTCCCCCTTGAACTTATCTAAAGCGGGTGATAGCAAGCTTTTTAGGTTGCCGGTATAGCTCAGTTGGTAGAGCATCTGATTTGTAATCAGAGGGTCGGGAGTTCGAGTCTCTCTGCCGGCACCATTTACCTATCTCACGCCAGTTCGCTTTGCTCACGCTCCGATGGGGCGGCGCTAGCGCCGGCGAGCCCAAAGCTCGCTGTACTGCTAGAATGGAGTGTTTAAGTCTCACGGCTTTCTTTATTCTTGCCGCCATTAGGTATTATATAGGAATTTGAATAAGAACCCTTAGTCCACCCTTGCTTGATTTTGCAAAATTTAATTCTCCTGAATTCATTATAACTATTTCATTAGCAATCGAAATTCCAATGCCAGTGCCAGACCCTTTGCTATCTAGACGCAAGCCACGTTTGCCAAGTAAATTAAGTTGTTTCTCACTTAAGCCCTTACCATCATCTTCAATTATTAAATTGATATGTTTTTGCGCAGTATTTGCGTTAATATAGATATTGCTATTTGCCCATTGTGTTGCGTTCTCAATTATTATTCCTATTAGTTCAAGCAAGTCTGGCTCGTCTAAATTAACCTCAATTTTGCCGCTTATATCAATATGCCATCCTATTTCAGCACCTCTTGGGGTTTTCTTGAGCGTGTTAACCACACGATTTAAGTTCTTTAGTAAAGGAGTTGCAAAATGATCGGCCTTTGAGCGAGTTTTAAGGCGTGATAGGCGTAATTGGTGATCAATAATTGCCGACATGTCATTAGTATTTTGTGCAATAATCTCTGCACTTTGCTGATTGCCAGATTTGCGTATATTTTCAATTTCAGAATTAAGGACCGTGAGCGCAGTTTTTAATCCATGCGCCAGATTACTTGCCCTTGTTCTAGCAAAAGAAATAGATTTATCTTGGGTGTCCAACAATTCGTTTACTTCGTTGATAAGCGGCATAACTTCTGGTGGATGATTATCATTCATTCTGTTTTTGCTACCAGTTCGAATGGCGCTAATGTCTTGCTTAATTTTTGAAAGTGGGGCTAACCCTAGAGTAATTTGCACCCAAGCAGCAAGTGAGAGGGCAACAGCTAAAATTGCTAGCGCACGTAATAAATCAAAACGAAATTCCTTTGTAGCCTTATAAAAATTGTTCAAGTCCTCTGCAAGAATTATATCAAGTTCTCTAAAAGAGCCGTCCTTTTTTTCAAATTGTAATCGTTGAATAAACGCAATAGCAAGAGTTCCTTCGGGGTCAATTATATTAGCAATATTCAATTTTCTATCAAACAATGTCTTATCTTCAAGATTGAATTCTTGATCCCACATTGAGCGTGATCTTGATCTTGCGTTAGTTTTAACATTTGTTATTTGCCAATATATATCACCATACGGCACTTGAAAACGAGGATCTGCTAATGGCGCTTTTAATGTTGGAATATCAATTTCAGGATCGATTTGTGCTATTAACCGGTCAAACTGGTTTGACAGATTAGATTTTAAGGAACTCTCAATATGAGAAGCAAAAAGTGATGATATTACAAAGCCAGCAATAACAAGTGCTATTATTATTGAGGTTGCAGAAGCTGCAAAAAGCCTTAGACGCAATGAGTTTGGGCGTAAAGAGACAGGCTTCACAATCTAGTCTCAAACTTAGTCATTCTCATCTTCCATTATATAGCCAAAACCACGCCGAGTTTTTATTGAGTTTTTGCCTAACTTTCTTCTTGTGCGCCCAACAAGCACCTCAATGGAATTAGAATCACGCTCAAAATCTTGTGAATAAAGATGCTCCGTTAATTCCATCTGGTCAACCACACGATTATTATTGTGCATTAAATAAGACACAAGTCTATATTCTTGTGGGGTGAGGGGGATTGGCTGTCCGTCTCTGGATACTCGCATTTGCCTTGTATCAAGCACAATATCATTAACTACAATATTTGGTGCGGCATTACCCGTTGAGCGCCTAACAAGCGATCTAACACGTGCAACTAATTCTTCTGAGCGATATGGTTTGACAAGGTAATCATCAGCACCACTATCTATTCCTTCAACTCTCTCGTCCCAATTGCCTCGTGCAGTAAGGATTAATACAGGGGTGATGCAATTTTCTTTGCGCCAGCGTTTAAGAATTGTAAGTCCGTCAAGGGTTGGAAGACCTAAATCAAGAATAATAACATCAAATGGCTCGCTAGAGCCAAGAAACCAACCTTCTTCGCCATCTTTTTCTAGTACAGTTAAAAATCCAGCAAGCTCAAGAGCAGTGCTAATTGAAGCACCAATTTTTTTATCATTTTCTATTATTAAAGCACGCATATTATTTGCCTAGTAATTCACCAGAATTAGCGTTAAAATACGCCTTTTTTACATAACCAGAATTATCAATATACTTAAAGCGATAAATTAGCTTAGCACGTTTTCTATATAGTGAAATATCAATAATTTTGCCGTCAAATTTTTCCTCAAACAACCGTATCATTTCTTTTAGAGAAATTGTTTCTTGAGCCTTAAGAGCTTCTAAAGCCTGTTTTTGGTCATCATCGTCATCGTCATCGTCATCGTCATCGTCATCGTCATCATCGTCGTCATGATCATCGTCTTCATCATCGTCATCTGGACTCGCATAGGCAGGCAAGGCACTAACGATATTTACACTCGGAGTGATCAAGGAGGCAAGTAATAATAAAAAAAGTCTTCTATCCATTTTTCTACTCTATCATAATCTTTCTGACAATTCACTGACAATTCACTCACCGTTTGGTCATTTCGGTTCTGATAGGTTCGAATCACAGCAGATTTTCTGCTTTTCAACGAATGAGAGGAACTATTATGAAAACCACTATAACAACGTCCCTTACAGTATTAGCTATGATGTTAGCATCAACAGCGCCAACTAAAGCACAAGATATCAACGATCTATTGCCAGTTTCAGTATTAACTGAGTTTTGTGCTGATAAAGCAAATGGCTCAGAGCATTCTGTAAAATTTACGCAGTCAGACGGCTCAAATATCAAAGGTGAAATCGAGTGTGGTGATGACGATGATGACTATGATCGTGATGATGATGACGATGACGACAACGACAACGACAACGACAACGATGATGATTAATCAAATAGAACACATCATTAATAATAAGAGATTCTCTCTCAATTCACCCTCATAACATTCCCCCAAATATTGCATTCCCTTCCTTTTGCAATATTAATTGAGAGAAAATAGCCCAACTGCTAGCAATCAAAGCAGTTGGGTTTTATTTTGCGCTAAGCGCATAAAGGGCAATCGCTGCGGCGTTTGAGACATTAAGGCTCTTTATTTCACCACTCATATCAAGGCGTACCATTTTATTGCAAACTTCTTTTGTGCGCTGGCGTAAGCCCTTTCCCTCAGCTCCAAGCACAATAGCAACTCTATCAAATCTTAAATTTGGAGTTAACGGCTCACTCGCCTCACTATCAAACCCTAAAATGTCCATACCGTCAGATTTTAGAATTTCTAGTGATTTGGCGAGATTGTTCACCTCGATAAAAGCTATCAAATCAAGCGCGCCAGATGCAGATTTTGCTAAAACTCCAGTTTCACGAGGGGCATAGCGGGCAGTGCTTATCACCGCGTCAGCACCAAAGGCACAAGCGGTGCGTAAAATTGCCCCAACATTATGTGGATCAGTGATTTGATCTAAAACCACGACAAGTTTTGCTCCCCTGATAGCGCCAAGCTCCAATCGCTCAATCGCTTCAACTTGCAAAGCAACACCCTGATGCACGGCTTCATTACCAAGCAATCTATCAAGTTCTCTTGGTGTAGTTTGTTCAATTTTTGTCCCCGCAACATCGCCACTCTCCTTTAGGCGAGAAAGTGCGTTAGGAGTTACAAGGAGGCATAATTTTTTACGTTGTGGATTATCTAGCGCAGCACGGACGCTATGCAGACCATAAATATAAAGTGGCTCATCATCTTTTTTTGCTACACGTCTTTTGGGGGGGAATTTATTTTTGCTCATTAAATAATTTGTTTCTTTAATTTGTTATAGTGTCAAGATAGATATGCTAACAGTAATTTGCCTAGTTGCATAATAGTTTGAGGGCAAGTGTCAAATAATAATGATTATTTTCTGTTCTGGGTTAAGTTTTATATTGACAAATGCACCCTTGCACGACCATAAATCGCAAGTTGATTTTATTATTGAAATCAACAAGGCCGATTGTGCTTTTCAAATGATCTTGGAGGAGTGTCCGAGTGGTTAAAGGAGACGGACTGTAAATCCGTTCGCTTAGCGTACGCTGGTTCGAATCCAGCCTCCTCCACCATCATCATTTGAAATTTTGCACAAAAGGCCATGCGGGTGTAGCTCAATGGTAGAGCAGCAGCCTTCCAAGCTGAATACGAGGGTTCGATTCCCTCCACCCGCTCCAAAAAACCTATGTGTCCGTTAAAATTGTATGTGAGTTGAAAAACTATAGAACCCTCGATTCTTTTGTTGCCCAACTTCGTTGGGGTGGTTCGATTTTCTCCACCTGCATTAGCACTTCTAAGTTCGCTTTGCGAACTTTAGAATTGCTTATGCCGCTCCGAAGCTCCGATAGGAGCGTAGGGGGGCTGCTAGAAAACTACTCATATTTATATATCTCACGCTAGTTCGCTTTGCTCACGCTCCGATGGGGCGGCGCTAGCGCCGGCGAGCCCAAAGCTCGCTATGCTGATAGATAGAGTGTTAAACGGTGGTGGTTTTCTTTTATATCTCTCACGCTCTGATCAAGGAATTAACGCATCTGCAACCATCAATAATCCCTCTAACGTATCTCATTAAAATTCTGATTTTAGCAGCATTATAACTTCCAAATGAAAAGACATTATATTAAATACAGCCTTGTCAAAGCACAAAAAACAACACATTATAGTTTTGAGCGCAACTATCTATAATAATAATTCTCAAGAGCTAGTGTGCTTCGTGAAGTAAAATACTAAACAAAATTTCTGGGAGGAAAATATGAAAACTGGTTTAAAACTTGGTCTAGCTTTTTCAGGTATGCTTGTTGCATTTCCTGCGATGTTTTTTGCAGCGCCTGCATTGTCAGACGAACTGAATATGGTTTGCTCAAATGAGCAAGATTGGTGCGATCTAATGGTTGCAAATTTTGAAGCAAAGACTGGAATTAATGTTGCAATGGTACGAAAAAGTACTGGTGAAACACTAGCTCAGGTACGAGCAGAATCAAGCAATCCAAAAATTGACATTTGGTGGGGTGGTACTGGTGATCCGCATTTAGTTGCAGCTCAAGAAGGCTTAACTCAAGCATCTGGTGTCGATACTTCTGAATTACAGGATTGGGCGGTAAATCTATCTAATATTTCTGAGGGCAAAACTATTGGCATACACCTTGGTGTGTTAGGAGTTGCCTATAATACTGAAGTGTTGGCAGAAAAAGGTCTAAACCCACCAGCATGTTGGATGGATTTGACAAAAGCAGAATATAAAGGCGAAATCCAAGTAGCAAACCCCAACAGTTCAGGAACTGCTTATACTGAACTAGCAACTATTGTGCAGGTATTTGGTGAAGATGAGGGCTTCAAAATACTCAAAGATATTGGTGAGAATATTAATCAATATACCAAGTCTGGCTCTGCTCCATCAAAAGCTGCAGGACGAGGAGAAACCACTATTTCTATTGGCTTCCAACATGACATGATTAAACTAGCTATTGCTGGATTTCCTTTAGCAATCGTTACACCATGCGAGGGAACTGGCTATGAAGTTGGCGGTGTTTCAATTATTGCGGGTGCAAAAAACTTTGATTCAGCTAAAAAATGGGTTGAATATGTGATTAGTGCTGAAGCACAAAATCATGGGCCTGAGGTTAATGTGTTTAATGTGCCTTCAAATAAAAACGCAACCATTCCAAAAGAAGCTCCACCAATCGCATCACTAAAATTGATCGATTATGATTTTGCAACCTATGGTTCAAGTGAAACCAGAGAGCGCCTATTAGCTCGTTGGGATGCAGAAGTTGGCGATCTTAATTAATTTTTAGTTTTAGGACTTTATATGTGGGATCATATTGATCCCACATATATATTTATTCATCTGAGCAGATGAAGATTATTTAGAATTTACTATATTGGGGAACAATGAGAAAAACTGCAATAATTTGGCAGATTATTGGGCTGTTGGGTGCTTTATTGTTTCCTTGGTATATGGTTCAGGGCGGCTTTTTTTCGTTTAGCTGGGTTGGCGGAATTTTTTCTGACCCAAAAAATGCCTCGGCATTTGCACAAGGATTATTTCACCAAAAATGGTGGTTAATAACTTCGCTTCTTCCCCTTGTGGGCACAGCGCTTGCTTTATTATTTATAAAAAACACTAAACTATTAGCCAAATTTTTAGTTATGATATCCATTGCTGGGTTAGTGCTAATTTTTGCTCAAGGTTTTATTGTTTCTCGCACTGGCGCACGGATATTTGCTGATTTATTTGTTGGTGGGGCTGGTGAGGCCGGACAAGTTGGATTTGGCGCTGGCGCTTTTGTTGTGCTTTTCTCACAATTATTCATATTAACCACTGGTTTTTCTGGATTAGGCAAGGGGCGTGGAGATGCCTTTATTGTTGGCCTAATCGGCCTAATTGTTTCTCTAGTCGGAGTATTTGTATTTTTCCCTGTTTCTCATATTCTTATTCAAGCGTTTGAGGGGCCAGAAGGAAACCTTGGTTTAGCTGAGTTTTTTGATAATTTTACCTCTAGTAGAATTTGGGGAGTTAGATGTTTATATGAAGCAAATAGTTGTGGCACTGCTTGGAACTCGTTGTTTTTAGCTATTATGACAGGTGCAGGCACAACCTTGTTAGGGCTTGCATTTGCTTTGATTGCAACCCGTACCAACTTTAGAGCTAAGCGTTTGCTTAGGGTCTTAACTATCATACCTATTATCACTCCACCATTTGTTATTGGTCTGGCTTTAATATTATTATTTGGGCGTTCAGGCATGGTTTCTGAATTTCTTTATGATCATTTTGATGTAGAGAAAACTCGCTGGCTCTATGGTTTTTGGGGCATTTATATAGCGCAATTACTTTCATTTACTCCAATCGCTTTTTTAGTGCTTATCGGGGTAGTTGAGGGAGTTTCCCCCTCGATGGAGGAAGCATCACAGACCTTAAATGGTGATAGATGGCAAACATTTCGTTTCGTCTCATTTCCTTTAATGCGTCCAGGATTAGCCAATGCGTTTTTACTTGGCTTTATTGAGAGCATGGCCGATTTTGGTAATCCACTTGTGCTTGGCGGGAATTATAGTGTGTTATCAACTGAGATATATTTTTCGATTGTTGGGGCTGTGGCTAATTCAGGGAAAGCGGCAACTTTAGCCATAGTTTTACTTTCTATGACGCTTGGTGCATTTTTGCTGCAACGCATGTGGCTTGGGAAAAAATCTTATGCAACGGTTACAGGCAAAGGCGATAGTGGACAACATGCATCACTTAATCCGCTGTTGCGTGGTTTTTGTTATGCCACGACAATTCCATGGGCGATATTTACTGTTATCGTTTATTCAATGATTGTCTTTGGAAGTTTTGTAAAACTTTGGGGCTATGATCATAGCTTTACCTTTGCTCATTATATTCGTGCTTTCTCAATTAATTTTACCGATGGCATTCGCTTTACAGGTGTTGCTTGGGATAGTTATTTTACAACATTAACAATATCGTCAATCGCTGCCCCACTAACAACTATTGTTGGCCTGGCTACCGCTTATTTATTGGTGAGGCAAAAATTTGTGGGCAAGCAGGTATTTGAATTTTCAACTATGCTTAGTTTTGCAATCCCAGGAACGGTTATTGGTGTTTCATATATTTTAGCATTTAACGTGCCGCCGATTGAGCTAACTGGTACGTCAATAATTTTAATTTTGGTTTTTGTTTTCCGCAATATGCCAGTGGGGGTTCGGGGCGGTATTGCAGCTATGTCACAGCTTGATAAAAGCCTAGATGAGGCATCGATTACTTTAGGTGCTAATAGCTTTACAACAGTTAGAAAAATAATTGTCCCGCTCATGGGGCCTGCAATTTTAGCTGCATTAACTTATAGTTTTGTGCGGGCAATTACTTCGGTTAGTGCTGTTATTTTCTTAGTTAGCGCCAAACATAATATGGCTACCTCCTTCATTATTGGCAGGGTTGAAAATGGCGAATTCGGCATTGCTATTGCTTATTCAACTGTGCTGATTGTAACCATGCTTAGCGTAATATTATTGTTGCAATTCATTATAGGTAAACGTCGTTTGCGTAGAGAAAATCGCATTCAAAAACATACAAAAACCAAAGTGGCTCAAGCCTGATTTAAAAAATAATTTGCGGAGAGTTTTATGTCTAATAATCAAATAACAGGATCAGTTCGCTTTGAGAATGTAGTAAAAAATTATGGCTCTGTCGTAGCGCTTAAAGATCTAACACTTGATATTGTTCCTGGGGAATTGGTAACATTATTAGGCCCTTCTGGGTGCGGAAAAACTACGACACTAAGATTAATAGCGGGGCTTGAGGCGGCAACTGGTGGTAATATTTTTATTGGCAATGATAATGTAACTCATCTTTCTGCAACTTATCGAAATGTATCTATGGTTTTTCAATCTTATGCACTATTTCCTCATATGAGTGTTCTTGATAATGTTGCTTATGGCTTAAAGGTAAGTTCTATTCCAAAAAAAGAAGCCTATGATAAAGCACGTGATGGCTTAGCGATGGTTGGCTTGAAGGGTTATGATGAGCGCTTGCCTTCTGAATTATCTGGCGGGCAACAACAACGGGTGGCCGTTGCACGTGCCGTGGTGCTTGAGCCAGAGGTGCTTTTGCTTGATGAGCCTTTGTCTAATCTTGATGCAAAATTGCGCCGTCAGGTGCGTGAGCAAATTCGCCAAATTCAACAAAGATTAAGTTTAACCACTGTTTATGTAACGCATGACCAAGAAGAGGCTATGGCCGTGTCGGATAGAATAATCGTTATGAAAAACGCTGAGATAGCTCAGATAGGCACACCTATGGATTTATATAATACTCCAAATTCAAAATTTATTGCAGATTTCATCGGTGATGCCAATGTAATAGATTGCGAGGTAAGTGCGATAAAATCAGGAATTGCAACGGTTGAAATTCCTGGGGCAAAGTTAAAAATTCTAACCAACCAAACAACAAATTTTAATGCATCATTGGTTATCCGCCCTCAAAATGTGAGCCTTGAGCAAGCTAGTAAAAAAGCAGGCATTAAAGGCACTGTTACTTATGCCGCTTATTTAGGAAATCAAATTCAATACACGCTTGATAGCGCAATTGGAGAATTATTTGTAGTTGATAATAATATGGCAGATATGTTCAAGGTTGGATCTGATGTTGATATAATCTTAAATGAGAAGAAATTGGTGCTAGTATCAAAATAAATTTAGCGCCTTAATCTCACACAAAATAATACCTAATCGTTCATCCGCTGAAATTCCAGCTCTCGCAATTCTTCAGCGTCAGGCCACATCAAGGAAATGCAGGTATCTTTATAATGACTGCCCGAATAGACAGATAAAATGGTCAATTTGACCTTTCCTGATTTTTCCCAGTTAGGCAAATATATATGTTGCCTCCCCATTGCATCTTTTAGGGTAACCTCAAAACTGCCGCTAGAAGCAGTTTCGATTATGGCGCGTCTGACCCTATTATTTCTGGTAAATGTCTTGTTTGATTTCTGATAACCATTTTCAACCCATAGGGTTTTTACTGGCACATAAATATTTACAGAAACCCACTGACCAATACCGTTTCCTTTAGCCCCTTCACACCATGCGCCAGAATAAGTTTCTGATGTCCTGCCACCCAGATTTTCAGGCCCATAAGAGCCTACTCCTTGAGGTTTCAGCTCAGAACTGGCACAAAACTTCGCATTGCCCAAAAGTTCAGTGCCGATATATTCTATGACGCATGTCTGAGCACGAGCGCTTGTACTGGCAAATAACATTGTCGCACCAACAATCGACACCCACAATAAAAGTATTTTAATAAGGTTTTGAACTAGTTTTATCTAAGTTTCTCCTTAGAGCAGTTGCGATATATTTTGCCACTAAAAGAGTTCACCAAAATAAATACAACGAGTAAAACTCAATTAATAAGGCAAAAAATAAAGAATATCGCCAATATCAAATATCTATCTGACTTTACAATGCCTGTATTTACTGGAGGAGTCAATTATGAGTTCCGAATATGCTAATAATCAAAAGGGCGCCTAAATTAAGCGCCCTTTTTTGTTTTGTTGAAAATAGCTTATTATCCTTCGCTTTTCATCAAGCAAAGCCTTTTGGCAACTGGGTTTTGTACCGCATCGCAATTAATTACAACAGCTGGGGCTTGAGATGGAGCTGGGCTAATGGAATTTATCACATTCATTGTTGGTAACTGATAGCCTTCTTCAAGAGCCGTTTTCACACAATTTGCTCTCTCCCAACCAGGAGGCAAAGCATTAAGATCAACTTGCTTCCATTTTGGATGTCCATTTTGCCTTAGATATTCAATGTTGCGATTTATCAAATAAGATATTTTTGTTACTACCTCGCATGAGTTTCTTAAATAATCATTGCGGTTTGGGTCATATTGATATGTCATTAGAACAGCCTTAACCGCAGGGGTTAAAACATCCTCCTTAAGCCAAGGATATGTCCCAGCTTTTATTGTAGCAGTACCATAATATCCGCTTATTGCACCAGCTGCAACGGGAATAAGCTTAAGATCATCATTAGCATTTGTGTCTAATAATAATTTTGTTGGCGCTCCAGCTACATAGACAAATGCGTCAATTCTCCCAGCTCGCAATTCCTCAAGAGCCTCTGAAGCTTTAATTGTTACCAAAGTTTGCGGCCTTATATTTGTAACTTCAAACAAAAATGTACTTGTTAGATTAGTGCCACTATTTGGCGCTCCAACAGCAACAATTTTGCCAGATAAATCAGCTAAAACATTTATAGAGCTTGAGCTTTTAGCAACTATGTGTACCTCTTCATTATATAAAGGGAATGCTATTTTTGTTCCATTAGCAATGCGGCGCATCGCTTTATCTTCATTTTTGAACGTCTTGATAAAATCAAGAACATCACTTTGCACAATTCCAAACTGGGTAAAAGGTCGATCTCTAACCGCCTCAATATTTTCCATAGAACCAGCAGATTCCACCACAGTGACATCCATATCTATGGCTTTTGCAAGGTTGGCAATATCATTGCCGATCTGGATATAAGTTCCAGAAGCCCCCCCAGTCATTATATTAACCTCAAAGCCATAAGAAGGATTGATAGCGAAAAGGAAAATTAGAACTATAGATTTTACGAGCGTAAATTTTCTAAGAACTTTATTAAATAATATATTATTAGTCATTTTATAACCTCTGATTTGGCCCCCAAACCAGAACAAGTATTATAACTCAAGATGCTTATTACTTTGTTAACAGCAAGTTTTATCAAAATAAAAGTTTGGAGCACTCAATTTTTCCAAACGCCAACTAAATCTAAAAAACAAACTATTGAATTAAATATATTCCTATTAATTAATGTAAACAATAATAAAATACAGATAAATGTGACTGTTTTTAGACCTAAGGCCATAAGTTATATTTGAATAAGAAATAAGTCTTTTACCATTATATAAATAAGTCTTGCACGATTTACTAAATACATTTAGATAAACGCTTGGCTTATAGGGGTGTAGCTCAGTTGGTAGAGCATCGGTCTCCAAAACCGAGGGTCGTGGGTTCGAGTCCCTCCGCCCCTGCCATTAGAAACTTTATATATCTCACGCTAGTTCGCTTTGCTCACGCTCCGATGGGGCGGCGCTAGCGCCGGCGAGCCCAAAGCTCGCTGTCCTGATGGAATGGAGTGTTAAGCCGCTAGTAGTTTTTATCTTTGCCCGTGAGTTATATAATGTTGTCGTTGCTCGCTAAACCCCAAGAAATATAAAATATTCCCAATATCCCCTTGCTTTTTACTCACTAATTTTATAGACAGCATTAAACATTGCCGCTTGAGGAGATTCATGCGGTGGTTTATTATGTTCTAAATTATTGGTTATGTTTTAAATTACAAGTACTTATTCTAGGTTTTGGATTTATCTTCTGAAATCAAAAGTAAAAATTCTAACGATCGAAAAAACAGGTATTTCATAATGGCTCGTACAAACCCACTTATATTCTTGCAGCAAGTTCGCACGGAATTAAAAAAAGTAGTGTGGCCGTCAAGAAATGAAACTCTTGTCTCAACAATCATGGTTTTGATCATGGTTTTGCTGGCTAGCCTGTTCTTTATGTTTGCAGATCAGTTAATTTCTTTTGCTGTGCAATCATTATTGTCAATTCGTTAGGTTTTATTTGTCGTTTTTGTTTTTGGGTTTTAAGAATTAGGGTTAAATTTTATTATGGCAAAACGCTGGTATATAGTTCAAGCATATTCCAACTTTGAACGTAAAGTTGCTGATGCATTATTAGAGAAAATTTCACTTAAAAAGCTCGATGCTCTTTTTGATGAGGTTCTTGTGCCAGTTGAAAAAGTTGTTGAAGTTCGTCGTGGGCGTAAAGTTGACGCTGAGCGCAAATTTTTTCCTGGCTATATATTAGTGAAAATGGAATTAACCGATGAAACATTCCATCTAATTAAAAACACACCAAAAGTTACTGGGTTTTTGGGAGCTGATAATAAGCCAAAGCCAATATCTGAAGCAGAAGCGCAAAATATTTTGCAGCAAGTGCAAGAAGGTGTCGATCGTCCAAAACCATCAATTTCGTTTGATATTGGTGAGCAGGTAAGGGTAAGCGACGGACCATTTGCTAGCTTTAATGGTATTGTTGAAGATGTAGATGAAGAGCGCGCACGCCTCAAAGTTGAAGTTTCTATTTTTGGCAGAGCAACTCCAGTTGAATTAGAATATGGGCAGGTAGAAAAACTATAATTTGTAAAAACCCATAACTTAATAAGGAAAAAGAACAAACGGCGGGGGTGCCGGGGACGGGAGCGAAAGCGACCAACGGCGGCAAGAAAGAAGAGACGACAAGCATAAAAGAGAATAAAAAGAATTGTGGGAGAGGGCGCTAGTGCCATCTAGCGGTTAAACCTTGTACCACAAACGTCAAACAGCTCTAATTTTGGAGCTTAATCATTACCCTTCTTGGGTAAGTTTTTGAAAGGACGAAATATGGCGAAGAAAATTACCGGCTACTTGAAATTGCAAGTGCCAGCAGGGTCTGCAAACCCTGCGCCACCAATTGGGCCAGCACTTGGTCAGCGTGGTCTAAATATTATGGAATTTTGTAAGGCGTTTAACGCTAAGACGCAAGAACTTGATAAGGGTGCGCCAATTCCAACTGTTATTACTATCTTTGCGGATAAGAGCTTTACGTTTGAGCTTAAAATGCCGCCTGTTAGTTATTTCATTAAGCAAGAGCTAAATATTAAATCTGGCTCGAACAAGCCGGGACATGAAGTTGCTGGCTCGATTTCTCAAGCGCAACTAAAAACTATAGCTGAGAAAAAAATGAAAGATCTAAATGCAGATACTATTGAGGCTGCTATTAAGCAAGTTGCGGGTTCTGCTCGTTCAATGGGTCTAGAGGTTAAGGGGTAAGATTATGGCTAGTAATAAAAGATATAAAGCAACCCTTAACGGCATTGATAAAAATACAAATTATTCTATTGATGAAGCTATAAAAATGGTTAAAGAGCGGGCAACCGCAAAATTTGACGAAAGCGTTGATATTGCTATTAATCTTGGTGTTGATCCTCGTCATGCCGACCAAATGGTGCGTGGTGTGATTAATCTGCCAAATGGAACAGGTAAAACAGTTCGTGTTGCAGTTTTTGCAAAAGACGCAAAGGCTGATGAAGCTAGAGCGGCTGGTGCGGATATTGTTGGCGATAAAGAATTAGCTGACGAAGTTTTAGCAGGTAAGATTGATTTTGATCGTTGCATTGCAACTCCTGACATGATGCCACTTGTTGGACGTTTAGGTAAGGTGCTTGGGCCTCGTAATCTAATGCCAAACCCAAAAGTTGGCACAGTTACGCCAGATGTTGCACAGGCGGTTAAAGATGCTAAAGGCGGCGCTGTTGAATTTCGTGTTGAAAAAGCTGGAATTCTTCATGCTGGTGTTGGTAAAGCATCATTTGATCAAAAAGCTTTATTAGAAAATATTAAAGCATTTGTAAGTGCTGTGCAAAAAGCTAAGCCATCAGGTGCTAAAGGCGTTTATATTAAGCGTATTACAATTTCTTCAACAATGGGCCCTGGTGTTCATGTTGATAGTTCGAGCGCTCTTAATTAAGAGCATTTGAAAAAGGTTTTGGGCGATTTATTGCCCAAAATGTTACAATGAGCGACTTATTTCTTTTGAAGCTTTTGTTTCTTTTGAAATCTTTGGCTCCTCTTGTAACAAAGTCCTGTTAAAGACTGTGGGTGAGGATTGATTTTCTCTTAAACCAATATAGGCCGGCAATAGATGGGGTGAGAATTAAAGAGAATTTAGGGTTAGTAGCCCAACTGTTTTGTTCGCACCAGATTAATTGATTGCTCTTTTTAAGAGCTTAAAATTAATTTACAGGCGTTGAACCGTTACGATATAGATTTTATCTAATAGATAGAGTTTTTAACGTAATAAACTGAAATAGCTCAATTTATTGAGCTAAACTGTGGAGAGAAGCAGTGGATAGAACGGAAAAAACCGAGCTGGTTAAATCACTTGTAAGCGATTTTAATTCGTCAGAAGTGATTGTAGTGGCTCATTATACCGGTCTTAATGTGTCTGAAATGGAAAATCTGCGTGTGCAGATGAAACAGGCAGGTGGACAGGTGAAGGTTGCAAAGAACCGTCTTGCCAAGCTGGCTCTTAAAGAAACTCAAAATGCAGACATTTCGGAACTTTTTAAAGGTCCGACTTTGGTTGCCTATTCAAATGATCCTGTTACCGCACCAAAAATTGCGGTTAATTTTGCTAAGGGAAACGAAAAACTCGTAATTCTTGGTGGAGCAATGGGAGAAACTGAACTTGATGCGGATGGTATTAAATCTCTCGCATCTATGCCAACGCTTGACGAATTGCGTGCTAAAATCGCAGGTCTTCTTACAAGACCAAGTGCGAATATCGCAGCAATTTTGCAAGCTCCCGGCGGACAGGTGGCTCGAGTTATTTCTGCATATTCTGATAAGGGTGAGGCTGCGTAAGCGTTTGCAACTATTCCACATTCAAACTTTAACTTAACTTAAACATGAGGAGCCTTAAAAAATGGCAAATCTAGAAAAATTGGTAGATGATCTATCAGAACTAACAGTACTTGAAGCTTCTGAGCTTTCAAAACTACTTGAAGAAAAATGGGGCGTATCTGCAGCAGCTCCTGTTGCTGTTGCTGCAGCTGCTGGCGGTGACGCTGTTGCTGCTGAAGAGCAAACTGAATTTGACGTTGTTCTTGTCGACATGGGTGAGAAAAAACTCAACGTTATCAAAGAAGTTCGTGCTCTTACAGGGCTTGGCCTTGCAGAATCAAAGGCACTAGTTGAAAGTGCGCCAAAACCTGTTAAGGAAGGCGTATCAAAAGACGAAGCTGAAGAGGTTAAAGCTAAGCTTGAAGCCGCTGGCGCTAAAGTTGAACTTAAATAGTTCGAAATTATTTTGGGGTGGCTCTTGTCACCCCAATTTTGCCAACTTGTGCTTATATTTGAGTTGGATATAGTTAATAAAGTTGCGTTATATAGTTAATTAAAAATAATAGGCGAATATCCCAAGTTAATAGGCGAGTATCCCAAGTACCGACGGCTGATTGTCGGTGCTTTGGATAATTGCTAATTCCCAATCACAAACATTTTAGGAGCTGTTAATGGCTACCACATTTAACGGTCGTCGTAAGGTACGTAAGTCCTTCGGCAAGATTAAAGAAGTTACAAAAATGCCAAATCTGATTGAGGTGCAAAAAACATCTTATGATCAGTTTTTAATTAAGGACGAGCCAGAGGGCGGTCGTCTTGATAAGGGGTTGCAGGCGGTATTTAAGTCAGTTTTTCCAATTACAGATTTTTCAAATGTTGCATCTCTTGAATTTGTTCGTTATGAATTTGAGCAACCAAAATATGACACTGAAGAATGTCGTCAACGTGGAATGACATTTGCCGCACCACTAAAAGTGACGTTGCGCTTAATTGTGTTTGATGTTGATGAAGATACTGGTGCAAAATCAGTTAAAGATATTAAAGAGCAAGAAGTCTATATGGGCGACATGCCATTTATGACTGATAATGGCACTTTTGTTGTAAATGGTACTGAGCGTGTGATTGTATCCCAAATGCATCGCTCACCAGGTGTGTTCTTTGATCATGATAAAGGTAAATCACACTCATCAGGCAAGCTTTTATTTGCAGCTCGTATAATTCCTTATCGTGGTTCATGGTTAGACGTTGAATTTGATGCAAAAGACGTGGTTTTTGCTCGCATTGATCGCCGTCGTAAAATTCCTGTAACCTCGCTCTTAAAAGCATTGGGAATGGACGCAGAGGAAATTCTTGATACATATTATGATACTCATATCTATGAGAAGGTCAAAGAAGGCTGGAAAAAACCTTTTGAAGCAGACAAATGGAAAGGTGTTAAGCCTTTAGCTGACCTAATTAATGCCAAAACTGGCAAGGTTGTTTTTGAAGCTGGTAAGAAAATTTCAGTACTAGCTACTAAAAAGCAAGTAGAGGCTGGTTTAACTCATTTGTTAGTTCAGGATGAGGATATTTGTACAAATTATATATCTGAAGATATGCTCAATATGGAAACTGGCGAAATTTACGCAGAAGCTGGTGACGAAATTACAGAGGAGTTGCTTGAAAAACTAGTTGAAGCTGGATTTGACGAACTATCCATCCTTGATATTGATCATAAAAATATTGGTGCTTATATCCGCAATAGTTTGGCTGTTGATAAAAATGAAACTCGTGAAGATGCTTTGTTTGATATTTATCGTGTAATGCGTCCGGGTGAGCCACCAACCATTGAAACGGCTGAAGCTATGTTTAACTCATTATTCTTTGATAGTGAGCGTTATGATCTTTCAGCGGTTGGTCGTGTAAAACTCAATATGCGTCTTGATCTTGATGTTGATGATAGTATTCGTGTTTTACGCAAGGAAGATATTGTTGAAGTTATTAGAACTTTAGTTAATCTGCGTGATGGCAAAGGTGCGATTGATGATATTGATAATCTAGGCAATCGCCGAGTTCGCTCGGTTGGTGAATTGATGGAAAATCAATATCGTATAGGTCTTTTGCGCATGGAACGTGCGATAAAAGAGCGTATGAGTTCGGTTGAAATTGATACTGTTATGCCGCAAGATTTGATTAACGCAAAACCAGCGGCAGCCGCAGTTCGTGAGTTTTTTGGATCATCTCAATTATCGCAATTTATGGATCAAACCAATCCATTATCAGAAATCACTCATAAGCGCCGTCTTTCAGCTCTTGGGCCGGGTGGTCTTACACGTGAGCGTGCTGGTTTTGAAGTGCGTGATGTGCATGTTACTCACTATGGTCGTATTTGTCCGATTGAAACTCCTGAGGGGCCAAATATTGGTCTTATAAACTCGCTAGCGACTTTTGCTCGTGTGAATAAATATGGTTTCATTGAAACTCCTTATCGCAAGGTGATTGACAATAAAATTAGTGATGAAGTTATTTATCTTTCAGCAATGGAAGAAGCAAAATATCATATTGCTCAGGCTAATGCCCCTGTAAGTGACAAGGGCGAATTTGTAAATGAGTTGGTTACCGCTCGTAAAGCTGGTGAAGTATCATTAACTCCTAAAGAGCAAATTGACCTTATGGACGTTAGTCCTAAGCAGGTTATTTCAATTGCTTCTTCGCTTATTCCTTTCTTGGAAAATGATGATGCTAACCGTGCTTTGATGGGATCTAACATGATGCGTCAAGCCGTGCCTTTGTTGCGCTCGCAAGCGCCATTTGTTGGAACTGGTATGGAAGCAGTTGTGGCACGTGATAGTGGTGCGGCGATTGTTGCTAAACGCTCTGGTATTGTTGATCAGGTCGATGCGACACGTATTGTTATTCGTGCAACTGCTGAAACAGATGCATCAAAATCTGGTGTTGATATTTATAATTTGATGAAATTCCAAAGATCAAATCAATCAACTTGCATTAACCAGCGCCCATTAGTCGTGGTTGGTGATCATATTAATGAGGGTGATATTATTGCCGATGGCCCTTCAACAGAGCTTGGTGATTTAGCACTTGGTCGTAACGTTCTAGTAGCGTTTATGCCTTGGAATGGCTATAATTTTGAAGATAGTATTTTGCTAAGTGATAATATCGTAAAAGAAGATGTTTTTACCTCAATTCACATTGATGAATATGATGTAATGGCTCGTGATACTAAACTTGGCCCTGAAGAAATCACTCGTGATATTCCAAATGTTTCAGAAGAAGCATTAAGAAATCTTGATGAAGCTGGCATTGTGCATATTGGTGCTCAAGTTGAACCTGGTGATATTTTGGTTGGTAAAATTACCCCAAAAGGTGAAAGCCCAATGACACCAGAAGAAAAATTGCTTCGTGCTATTTTTGGTGAAAAAGCTTCCGATGTGCGTGATACTTCTTTACGTGTTCCACCAGGGGATAGTGGTACTATTGTTGAAGTGCGGGTTTTCAATCGTCATGGTATTGAAAAAGACGAGCGTGCTATGTCTATTGAGCGTGAAGAAATTGAGCGTTTGGCAAAAGATAGGGACGATGAGCAAGCTATTCTTAATCGTAACGTGTTTGCCCGTCTTAAAGAGATGTTATTTGGTAAAGAAGCAACTGCTGGGCCAAAAGGATATCTTGCTGGTGCAAAACTCAATGATGCGATTTTTGATGTTCATCCACGTTCAAAATGGTGGCAATTTGTTATTGATGATGACAAAGTAATGTCAGAAATTGAAATCTTGCAATCACAATATGATGAGAGCCGTAAATTGCTAGAGCAACGTTTTATCAATAAAGTTGATAAGTTACAACGTGGTGATGAATTATTACCTGGTGTTATGAAGATGGTAAAAGTCTTTGTTGCTACCAAGCGTAAATTGCAATCTGGTGATAAAATGGCTGGCCGCCACGGAAACAAAGGTGTTGTTTCTCGTATTATGCCACAAGAAGATATGCCGTTCCTTGAAGATGGAACGCCTGTTGAGATTGTTCTTAATCCACTTGGTGTGCCTTCACGTATGAATGTGGGGCAAATCTTGGAAACTCATCTTGGTTGGGCTTGTGCAGGAATGGGCAAGAAAATTGACGAGATGTTACGCCTTTATCGTGAAAATGGTAATCTTGAGCCGCTTAAAAGCGAAATGGGAGAACTGTTTGAGGGTGATAAGACATTAACTGATCTAGATGATGATAGTGTGGTTCTTTTAGGTGATCAGCTTAAAAAAGGCATTTCAATAGCAACTCCTGTTTTTGATGGAGCAAAAGAAGCTGACATTGTAGAAATGTTAGATAGGGCAGGGCTTAAGGGTTCTGGTCAATCAACTTTATATGATGGGCGCACGGGCGATCAATTTGAGCGTCAGGTGACAGTTGGCTATATCTATATGCTAAAACTTCATCACCTTGTTGATGATAAAATCCATGCAAGATCTATTGGTCCATATTCGCTTGTTACTCAGCAACCGCTTGGTGGTAAGGCGCAATTTGGTGGTCAAAGATTTGGTGAGATGGAAGTGTGGGCACTTGAAGCCTATGGCGCTGCTTATACTTTACAAGAAATGCTTACGATCAAATCAGATGACGTAGCAGGACGTACTAAAGTTTATGAAGCTATTGTTCGTGGGGATAGTAGTTTTGAGGCTGGTATTCCTGAGAGTTTTAACGTCCTTGTTAAAGAGATTAGATCTTTAGGTCTTAATGTTGAGCTTACCGAAACTGAATTAGAGGACGACGAAGATTCTCAAACTCAAGATGAGCTAGAAGCACCACAAGATGCGGCAGAATAATCTGCCGCAAGAATTTTTACCCAATTCATTTTGCTCTTTAAGAGCAGAAAGAAAAAGGAGACTATAAGATGAACCATCATCACCACGTCACAGACCCATTTAATCCACAATCGCAGGTGCAAGCCTTTGATCAAATGAGGATTAATATCGCCAGCCCTGAGAAAATTCTCTCATGGTCATTTGGTGAAATTAAAAAACCTGAAACCATTAATTACCGCACATTCAAGCCAGAACGTGACGGCCTATTTTGCTCACGTATTTTCGGCCCTATGAAGGATTATGAATGTCTATGCGGTAAATATAAACGCATGAAGTTTAAGGGCGTTATTTGTGAGAAGTGTGGAGTTGAAGTCACGCTTTCTCGGGTTCGTCGTGAACGTATGGGTCATATTGAACTTGCAGCACCTGTTGCTCATATTTGGTTTTTGAAATCATTGCCATCTCGTATTGCGCTTTTGCTTGATAAAACTCTTAAAGATGTTGAGCGAATTCTCTATTTTGAATATTATGTTGTAACAGAGCCGGGTTTAACGCCGTTTAATTTGCATGATATGTTAACAGAAGAGCAATATATGGACGCACAAGATCAGTTTGGTGCTGATGCGTTTACTGCAATGATTGGTGCTGAAGCTATTCGTGAAATGCTAATAGCGCTTGATCTTGAAAAAGAAGCCGCTCTTTTGCGGGTTGGAATTGCTGAAGCAACAACCGAATTAAAGCCAAAAAAATTAGCTAAACGTCTTAAAGTTGTTGAGCAATTTATTGTTTCTGGTAATAAGCCAGAATGGATGATTATGACAATCATTCCAGTTATTCCACCTGAATTGCGCCCACTTGTACCACTTGATGGTGGTCGTTTTGCTACCTCTGATCTAAACGATTTATATCGTCGGGTTATTAACCGCAATAACCGCCTAAAAAGATTGATGGAATTGCGTGCGCCAGACATTATTATTCGTAATGAAAAGCGTATGTTACAAGAATCTGTTGATGCTTTATTTGATAATGGTCGCCGTGGTCGCACAATTACTGGTGCAAACAAACGCCCATTAAAATCACTTTCAGATATGCTTAAAGGCAAGCAAGGTCGTTTTAGACAAAACTTGCTTGGTAAACGTGTTGATTATTCGGGGCGTTCGGTAATTACTGTTGGTCCAGAACTTAAACTTCATCAGTGCGGATTGCCAAAGAAAATGGCACTCGAACTATTTAAGCCATTTATCTATTCTCGCCTTGAAGCAAAAGGTTTTTCAACCACTGTTAAACAGGCGAAAAAATTGGTTGAAAAAGAAAAACCCGAAGTTTGGGATATCCTTGACGAAGTTATTCGTGAGCACCCAGTATTGCTTAACCGTGCGCCAACCTTGCACCGTTTAGGTATTCAGGCATTTGAGCCTGTGCTAATTGAGGGTAAAGCAATTCATTTGCACCCGCTGGTTTGTGCGGCATTTAACGCCGATTTTGATGGTGATCAAATGGCGGTTCATATTCCACTTTCCCTTGAAGCTCAGCTTGAAGCTCGTGTTTTGATGATGTCCACCAACAATATTTTGCACCCAGCTAATGGTCAGCCAATTATTGTTCCATCGCAAGATATTGTTTTAGGTCTTTATCACCTTTCATTAATGAATGAAAATGAACCCGGTGAAGGCATGGCATTTGGATCGATTGGTGAAATTGAATATGCGCTTGATAATAAAATTGTCACAATGCACGCCAAAATCAAAGGCCGCATCAAATTAATTGATGAAAAGGGCAAGGAAAGTTTTACAGTTGTTGAAACAACCCCCGGTCGTATGATTTTAAGTCAGCTTTTGCCTGAACATCATGCAGTTCCGTTTTCAGCTTGCAATCAGATTATGACCAAAAAAATGATCTCAAAAATGATCGATACGGTCTATCGTGCTTGTGGCCAAAAAGAAACGGTCATATTTTGCGATAAAATGATGGATATGGGTTTCAAACACGCTTGTAAAGCTGGTATTTCGTTTGGCAAAGACGACATGGTTATCCCTGATACTAAGGTGAAAATTGTTGAAGATACTCGCAATCAAGTTGCCGAGTTTGAGAGCCAATATAATAACGGTCTTATTACGCAAGGCGAGAAATATAATAAAGCAGTTGATGCTTGGTCAAAATGTGGTGATTTAGTTGCCGATGAAATGATGGCACGTATTTCTTCTGTTGAATTTGATGAAGAAACTGGCCGTCAAAAGCCTATTAATTCGGTTTATATGATGGCTCATTCTGGTGCTCGTGGTTCACCTGCCCAGATGAAACAGTTAGCAGGTATGCGCGGCCTTATGGCTCGTCCCGATGGCTCAATCATTGAAACACCAATTACTTCAAACTTTAAGGAAGGTTTGAGCGTTATTGAATATTTCAACTCAACTCACGGGGCACGTAAAGGTCTTGCTGATACGGCGCTAAAAACTGCTAACTCAGGTTATCTTACAAGACGTTTGGTTGATGTTGCGCAAGACGCAATTATCAATGAAATAGATTGTAAAACCAAAGTGGGTCTAACGGTTGAAGCGGTAGTTGATAGTGGTCAAGTTATCGTATCATTAGGTGAACGTGTATTAGGGCGTACTTTGCTCGAAAATGTTGTTGATCAAGAAACTGATGAGCTAATTGTTAAGAAGGGTGTTTTAATTGAAGAAAAACATTCAGACTTAATTAATGCAGCTAGTGTTCAATCTATTGCTATTCGCTCGCCTCTAACGTGTGAAGTTCGCATGGGTTGTTGTGCAACTTGTTATGGCCGTGATCTAGCTCGTGGAACACCTGTTAATCAGGGTGAGGCAGTTGGTGTTATTGCAGCGCAATCTATTGGTGAACCGGGAACGCAACTTACTATGAGAACTTTCCATATTGGTGGTACTGCGCAAGTTGTTGATAGCTCATTCCTTGAAGCTGGAGCTGAGGGCAAGATTGAGATACGCAATCGTAAGGTTGCAAGTGGCTCTGATAAATCACTTATCGCTCTTGGTCGTAATGTTATAATTGCTATTCTTGATGAGAAGGGCAAAGAAAGAGTAACGCACCGTGTAAATTATGGCGCTAAAATACGTGTTGATGATGGTGATGTGGTTACTCGTGGACAAAGGCTTGCTGAATGGGATCCATATACTGCTCCAGTTTTGGCTGAAACAGATGGCGAAGTTGTTTTTGAAGATATTGTTGATGGTATTTCAGTTGCTGAAAGTACAGATGAGGCAACAGGCTTTACCAAGCGTGTTGTTATTGATTGGCGTACAAACCAGCGTGGTGCAGATTTAATTCCTGCATTGGCAATTATGCGCGCTGGCGAAGTTGTAAAGTTAGATCGTGGTGATGCCCGCTCGCTTCTTTCCGTTGAAGCGGTTATTTCGGTTGAACCGGGTGAAAAAGTAGTGGCTGGCGATGTTCTGGCTCGTATTCCGCTAGAAAGCGCAAAAACTACCGATATTACTGGCGGTCTGCCTCGTGTTGCTGAATTGTTTGAAGCACGTCGTCCAAAAGATCATGCTATTATTGCTGAGATTAGCGGCACAATCCGCTTTGGTCGTGATTATAAGAATAAACGTCGTATTATTATTGAGCCAACTGATGAAGGGTTAGAGCCAGCAGAATATCTTATTTTGAAGGGCAAACCATTCCACTTGCAAGAAGGCGATATGATTGAAAAGGGGGATTATATTCTTGATGGCAATCCTGCGCCGCACGATATTTTGGCAATTAAGGGTGTTGAAGAGCTTGCTCGTTACCTCATTAATGAAATCCAAGATGTTTATCGCCTGCAAGGTGTGACAATTAACGACAAGCATATTGAGGTTATTGTTCGCCAAATGTTGCGAAAAGTTGAAATCACTCTACCGGGTGAAAGTGGCTTGCTTAAAGATGAGCAAATCGACAAGCTTGAACTTGAAGAGTTAAATGATCAATTAATTGCTGATGGTAAAAAACCAGCAAAAGGAACGCCTGTTCTATTGGGTATTACCAAAGCATCGTTGCAAACTCGCTCGTTTATTTCAGCGGCATCTTTCCAAGAAACAACAAGAGTTCTGACCGAAGCTGCAATTAGCGGCAAGGCAGATTTACTTGAGGGTCTTAAGGAAAACGTGATTGTTGGGCGCTTAATTCCAGCAGGTACTGGCGCAAGCATTACTAAAATGCGCCATATCGCAAATAAACGAGATGATTTAATCGTTGATGAGCGTCGCCGCCAAGCAGAAGCTGCAAGACTTGAAGCTCCAAAGGAAGAAGCTGAAGCCGTTGAAGATGAAGCGGAAATTGAGGTTGAAGTGCCACAAAATGAGGCAGTAGAAACTGAAGCGACAGAAACTGAAACAGTTGAAACTGATAATTCAGAAGAAAACAAAGAGTAGTTTTCTTATTATAAGAATTAAAAAGGGGGCTTAGTGCTCCCTTTTTTTATGCAAGAGATATTCTGATATATATGCTTTATATTTTTTGAGTTTAACCTCAATTACGAATCATCTAATAATAAAGCTATGAAACAATATCTTGATTTACTAAAGCACGTTAAAGAAAATGGCTACGATAAGGGCGATAGAACAGGCACTGGCACACGCTCAGTATTTGGCTATCAAATGCGCTATGATTTAAGTAAGGGCTTTCCGCTACTCACCACCAAGCGCTTGCACATAAAGTCAATCATTTATGAATTACTATGGTTTTTGCGTGGCGAAACAAATGTGCGTTGGTTGCAAGAGCGAGGCGTGAAAATTTGGGATGATTGGGCAGATGAAAATGGCGATCTCGGGCCTGTTTACGGCTCACAATGGCGTTCTTGGGCAGACGGGCAGGGCGGCACAATCGATCAGATAAAAAATCTGGTTGAAGGGATAAAAAATAATCCTGATAGTCGCCGCCATATTGTGAGCGCATGGAATCCTGCTGAGGTTGACAATATGGCATTGCCACCGTGCCATTGCCTGTTTCAGTTTTATGTTGCTAATGGCAAACTAAGTTGCCAGCTTTATCAACGCTCGGCCGATATTTTCTTAGGCGTGCCGTTTAATATAGCCTCCTATGCGCTACTAACTCACATGATTGCAGATGTCGTGGGTTTGGAGGTAGGTGATTTTATTCACACATTAGGCGATGCGCATCTTTATTCTAATCATTTTGAACAGGCGGAGTTGCAACTTTCTCGTACGCCAAAATTGCTTCCTAAACTTAAGATGTTGAATCACTATAAGGAGCTAACTGATTATAAGTTTGAGGATTTTGAAATTGTTGATTATAGTCCAGATAAGGGCATAAAAGCTCCGATTGCAGTATGAGTATTTCAATAAGACAGGCAATAGATGGAGATGAGGGGCTGGTGTTTGATTTTATTTGCGCACTTGCTGAATATGAAAAACTAAGCGATGAAGTTGTTGCAACACCAAAAGACATTAAGCGAGATTTATTTGGTGAAAATGCTCGGGTGTTTTGTGAAATTGTAGAGCAGAATAATAAACCAGTTGGTTTTGCGCTATATTATTACACCTATTCGACATTTAGAGGAAAACATGGAATTTGGCTTGAAGATTTATTCATTGATCCAAATTGCCGTGGGGCAGGAGCGGGTAAGGCATTAATGGCGCACCTAGCTAAAAAATGTGTTGACGAAGGCTTGGCTCGATTTGAATGGTGGGTGCTAGATTGGAATAAGCCTTCGATTGATTTTTATAAATCACTTGGTGCAAATATGCAGGACGAGTGGGCTGTTTGCCGTATAGATGGAGAGGCGTTAGGAAAATTAGCGCAAGGTAATTGATGGCAAAAAAAGAAATAAAAATTTCTATAATAGCCGCAGTGGCTAAAAACGGTGTGATAGGTAATGGCGGCGATATACCTTGGTATTTGCCCTCTGACTTTGCCTTCTTCAAAAAAACAACTTTAGGCAAGCCAATTATTATGGGGCGAAAGACTTTTGATTCTATTGGCAAGCCCTTGCCCAAGCGCACTAATATTGTTGTTTCAAGAGATAATAACTATCAGCGTGATGACGTAATTGTGATTGATTCGCTAGAAAAGGCGATTGAAAAGGCCAAAATGATTGCCAAAGCTGATGGCATAGATGAAATAATGATTATTGGTGGTGCAGAGATTTATCGCCAAGCGATGCCTTTGGCAAATAGGCTTTATATTAGCCATGTTGAGCTAAATCCTAAGGGGGATAGCTTTTTTCCTATCATTGATAAAGATCAATGGGAAATGCTAGAGCAAATAGAAGTGGAAAAATCGCCTCGTGACAGTGCAGAATATAAAGTGATGCAATATACACAAATTTCTTAAAACAATCATTGATAGATGGTACATAAATGCCTATATAGGTGCGATATTCTCATAAACGAAAGGGACTTTTATGTCTTGGGATAATAATTCAGGAGGCCCGTGGGGTCAGGGACCAAAAGGTCCAAAGGGGCCACAAGGCCCACAGGGCGGTGGTCCAAATCCACCAAACTTAGAAGAATTGTTTAACAAAGGGCGTGAGCAATTTGGTGGCGAACTTCCGGGTGGCAAATTTCTTATCATTGGCGCTCTTTTGGCAGCGCTTGTTTTTTGGTTGTTTCAATCGGTTTATCAAGTTGCTCCACAAGAAGTTGGCGTTGAATTGTTCTTAGGGGAACCAAAAGATCAGTTAAGCCTACCCGGTTTGCATTTTATTGTTTGGCCTCTTGAAACTGTTGAAAAAGTGGTAATTACTGAAAACCAAACACGTATTGCATCTGTTGGTGGCGGTAGAGCATCGGACGAAGAAGGTCTTATGCTTACTGGTGATCAAAATATAGTTGATGTGGCTTTCTCAATCATCTGGCGTGTTACTGACCCAAGAGATTATTTGTTTAATCTACGTTTCCCTGAGGAAATGGTCAGAAAAGCCTCTGAAAGCGCTATGCGTGAAGTTGCTGGGCGTCGCCAAGCGCAAGAAGTGTTCCGTGATGATCGTGCTGGCATTGCCATTGAAGTGAGAGATATTGCACAGGCAATTATGGCGTCTTATGATGCTGGTGTGACCATTAGTTCTATTTCGATAGAAAACGTAGCGCCGCCACTAGAAGTTGCTGATGCGTTTGATGAAGTGCAACGTGCCGAGCAAGATGAAGATCGTTTCCAAGAAGAAGCTCGTCAATATGCCGCAACTTTACTGGGACAAGCTCGTGGACAAGCAGCGCAGTTACGTGAAGAAGCAGCAGCTTATAAGGATCGTGTGGTAAAAGAAGCAGAGGGTGAAGCAGCTCGCTTTATTTCAGTTTATGATGAATATGCAAAATCTCCTGAAGTAACACGCAAACGCCTATTCCTTGAAACAATGGAAGAAGTGCTTAGCACTTCAACTAAAATAATTGTTGAAGATGGTGCAAGTGGTTCTGGTGTAGTGCCTTATTTACCGCTTAACGAATTACGTAAACCTGCGGGGAGTAATTAACATGAATAAATTAGTTATTATAGGCATCGTTGTAGTTGGTGCGCTTTATGTGTTTCTTTCCTCAATTTTTATTCTTAATGAGCGTGAGCAAGCGATTGTTACTCGATTTGGTGAAATTACCAATATTCATTCAGAACCGGGGCTTTATTTCAAATTGCCAACGGCAATAGTTGATAATGTGCAAATCATTGAAGATCGACTAATTCGTTATGATCTTGAAGATATTACGCTTCAGGTTTCTGGTGGTAAATTTTATAATGTTGATGCGTTTCTTACATATCGTATTAAAGATGCCAGATTATTTCGTGAATCGGTTCTTGGTGATTTAAGGCTTGCCGAACAGCGCATTAATACTCGCCTAGAATCAGCGCTTCGTGGCGTTTATGGTAAGCGTGATTTTAATGATGCTCTTTCAGCGTTGCGTGCAGAAATGATGCGTGAAGCAAGAGATATAATTGTTAGTGATCTAGCCGAAATTGGTGTTGAAGTTATTGATGTGCGGGTTCTTCGTACTGATTTAACTCAGCAAGTTTCAGCGCAAACCTATGATCGTATGAAGGCGGAACGTCTTGCGGAAGCTGCAAGGCTTCGTGCTCGTGGTCAAGAGCAAGCGCAGACTTTAAGAGCGATTGCTGATCGTCAAGCGGTCGAAACAGTTGCTTTGGCTCAACGTGATAGTGACATACTTCGAGGTGAAGGCGAAGCGGTTAGAAACGCTGTGTTTGCTGAGGCCTTTAACAAGGATATTGAGTTCTTTGAATTTTATCGTACAATGCAATCATATCGCGCATCGCTGGTAAACACAGATACAACAATGTTACTATCGCCAAATACTGAGTTCTTCCAATATTTTGGTGGCTCAACAATGCAAGAAACTAAACCAGCACTTGGTCAGTGAACGACTTTTTAACGGCTCTGGCTCTGGTGCTAGTAATTGAAGGGCTACTTTATGCAGCCTTTCCA
>JAMONS010000009.1 GCA_027065555.1 Hyphomicrobiales bacterium
TGGCTTGGTTGCCGATTTATTTGAGGCTCTACCAGAGCTTGAAAAATCTCTATAATCATATATTAAGAAAAATAAAAAGAGAGAGCTATGAGCCAAGAGCAAGCAAATGAACCTCGAGAAAGCATGAATTTTGATGTGGTTATTGTTGGCGCTGGGCCTGCAGGTCTTAGTGCGGCTATTAGGTTAAAACAGCTTAATGCTGACCTTGAAATTGTTGTACTAGAAAAGGGCGCAGAGGTCGGTGCACATATTCTTTCTGGTGCGGTGATTGATCCTATTGGTATTGACAAATTATTGCCAAATTGGCGAGATGATAAAGATGCTCCTCTTAAGGTAAAAGTTAGTAAAGACGAATTTTTGTTTTTGAGCAAAAATAAAGCATTTCGCTTACCAAATTTTTTAATGCCGCCCCTAATGAATAATCACGGCAATTACATCGCCTCACTTGGCAAAATGTGCCAATGGTTGGCGCAAAAAGCTGAAGATTTAGGTGTAGAAATCTATCCCGGCTTTGCCGCTTCTGAAATACTTTATAATGAGAGCGGGGCAGTAAAGGGAGTTGCCACTGGTGATATGGGGGTTAAAAAAAATGGAGAGAAGGGTGAAAATTTTGCGCAAGGAATGGAGCTTTTGGGGAAGTATGTGTTGTTTTCAGAGGGCGCACGAGGCTCATTAAGCAAGCAGCTTATTGCAAAATTCAAATTAGACGAAAATTGCCAACCGCCAAAATTTGGCATCGGCATTAAAGAATTATGGCAGATAGAACCTGAAAATCATAAAATTGGCCTTGTGCAACATGCCTTTGGTTGGCCATTGGATAACAATGTTGGCGGCGGGGCATTTCTTTATCATTTTGAAGACAATATTGTAGCCGTTGGACATGTAATTCATCTGGATTATAAAGATCCTTACCTCTCACCATTTGATGAGTTTCAACGTTTTAAAACCCACCCCGCTATTCGCAAAACTTTTAAGGGTGCAAAAAGAATTTCATTTGGTGCTAGGGTAATTTCTGAGGGCGGTTGGCAGTCCGTTCCAAAACTTTCATTTGCAGGGGGTGCATTAATTGGTTGTGCCGCCGGGCTTGTAAATCTGCCTCGCATTAAAGGCTCGCATAATGCCATTATTTCTGGAATGCTGGCGGCAGAAAAAGTCGCACAAGCAATAGGTGATGGGCGTGAAAATGATGAGTTGGTAGCATATAATGATAGTTGGCGGGCAAGTGATATTGGCAAGGATTTGAAGCCTGTGCGCAATGTAAAACCGCTATGGAGTCGTTTTGGCACTGTTTGGGGTGTGGCGCTTGGTGGTTTTGATATGTGGACAAATAGCCTATTTAATCTATCAGTTTTTGGCACTCTAAAACACAAAAAACAAGATGCAAACTCATTAGAGCCAGCCGCAAAACACCAAAAAATTAATTATCCAAAACCCGACAATGTGCTGAGTTTCGATCGTGCATCTTCTGTTTACCTATCTAATACCAACCACGAAGAAGATCAGCCCGTGCATTTACATTTGCAAGATGAGGAGCTGCAAAAAACTTCTGAGCTAGCAATATTTGATGGCCCCTCAACAAGATATTGCCCAGCAGGGGTTTATGAATGGAGTGAGATTGAGGGTAAAAACACTTATATTATCAATGCGCAAAATTGTTTGCATTGCAAAACTTGTGATATTAAAGATCCAAATAAAAATATAAATTGGGTTGCGCCGCAGGGTGGTGAAGGGCCTCTTTATCAAGATATGTAGCTAATCCTTAAATTGCTCCATACCTTCATTGGCTAATTGATCGGCAAGTTCGTTCATCTCATTACCAGCATGTCCCTTTACCCAATGCCAACTAATTGTATGGCTCTTGACGGCAATATCAAGCTCTTGCCAAAGTTCAGAATTTTTTACAGGCTTTTTATTTGCGGTTTTCCAACCGTTTTTTTTCCAATTTTCTATCCACTTAGTAAGACCATCTTTTACATATTTACTATCGGTATGTAATTCGACATTGCAGGGGTGTTTTAATGTGTTAAGCGCCTTAATTGCGGCGGTTAATTCCATGCGATTATTGGTGGTTTCTTTTGTGCCGCCTTTTAGCTTTTTTAGGTGATTATTATATTGTAAAACTGCGCCCCAGCCCCCCGGACCCGGATTACCTGAACATGCACCGTCTGTGTGAATGATAACTAATTTACTCATTTAGCTTGTTCTCGTAGTTCTTTTGGTAGGTTAAATGATATATTCTCATCAGCAAATTTTTGAGTTGATACTGAAATATTATAGCGCAACTTAAATGATATAATTATTTCATCAACCAAAGTTTCAGGAGCTGAAGCTCCAGCGCTAATGCCTATAGTTTTAATATTTGTAAAGTCGTGCCAATTAATATCTGTTGCTCGTTGAATAAGAATAGATTTTTTGCAACCAGCCCTCTCTGCAACTTCAACTAGGCGCATAGAATTTGAAGAATTTGGAGCGCCAACAACAATCATCGCATCAACATTTGGAGCAACTTGCTTTACCGCCTCTTGCCTGTTGGTTGTTGCATAACAAATATCTTGTTTTTTTTGTTCCTTTAGGTTTTTAAAGCGTTTTTTTAGAGTATCTATAATCATTGCAGTATCATCAAGAGATAAAGTTGTTTGCGTTACGTAAGCTACTCTATCAGGATTTTTAACAACAATATTTTCAGCATCAAAGGAGTTTGTCACCAAAGATATTGCTCCGTTAGGAAGTTGCCCCATAGTGCCCTCAACTTCTGGGTGTCCCTTATGGCCAATTAGAATAATTTCATAATTTTGCAAGTGCAATCTTTGTGCCTCAAGATGAACTTTTGAAACCAGTGGACAGGTGGCATCAAGGTAAAACATATTGAATTTTTTAGCTTCTAAAAAAACACTCTTTGCAACGCCATGAGCCGAAAAAATAACGGGTGCTTGTGTGTCCTCTATCTCGTCTAATTCTTCAACAAAAATTGCACCCTTGTTTTTTAATCCATCAACGACATATTTATTGTGCACAATCTCGTGCCTTACATAAACAGGAGCGCCATATTTTTTTAATGCCAACTCAACAATTTGCACAGCCCTATCAACACCAGCGCAAAAACCACGTGGGGCACAAAGAATTATTTCAAGGTTTGGTAATTTGCTCATAGATAACTTGATGCTGTTACAATCTCATTTAGTCAAGTAAGAAAATAATTTATAAAAAAACCCTTCAATGAATGATAAAAATGATGCACTAATATATATAATATTGAGAAATATAGATAATTTCAAATAAAGAGTGCTTAAGGATTAAGTTTTAAAAAATTATGGTGCATATTGAAGAACAAATTTTTGCTATTTCATCTGCAACTGGTTTTTGTAAAATTAGTGCGGAGCAGCAAAATCTTTTAACAGGTAAAGCTAGGTGGATTGCTGAAATTGCCAAAGCTGGAATAGATACTATTCCAACAATTTGCATTACCCGCCAAGCTTGGTTAGCACTAAAGGCTGAGCAAAAGGGCATAAATTATTCTCTTAGAAATATTTGGGTTAAAACTCTGCTTAAGCTTGTTGAAAGGGGTAAAAGCCCGCCAATGCTTGCTGTTCGCACTTCTGCGCTAAATCATAATGTCGGCCTTATGCACGCCAAAACCAATATTAAACCGCCAGCAAGTGTAAGCGAAGCTGTTGATATAAATAGTGCTTTAGTAAAAGCAATAGATTTTGCATTTAATTCTTATGGAGTTACCAGCACGCTTTGGTCTGATGATTTAGAGGTTGGCGAATTAGATAAGCAAATAGTAATAATTCAAGCAATGGCTAAACCGCAATTAGTTGAATTTTATTCTCGTAATTTACAAACTGGGAAAATAGACCCTCTTTCAATCTTGGGTGAAGCGCAACAGGATTTACCAAAAAGTGCAAGTGAAATTGCAAAAATAGTAGATAAAATAGCAGGCCATCACATGTTGTGCTTAGTGAGTTTAGAAAAGAAAGGATTAAAATTTCTATCAGCAAGAACAATAGAGGCAAGCATTGCAGCAAAATTAGAAGCGGCTGTTGATAGGGTTGAGGCTGGATATTGGTCGCCAAGAGAAGCAGTTATGCGAATAGATGTGGAACATATTCCATCGCTCTTACACCCCCGTTTAGCAAGAGATATAAACCTTAAACCAATCGGCATTGGTGCAGGAGTTTCTCCGGGGGCTGCCAGTGGTAGAATAGTTTTTAGATCTGATGATGCTATTAGGCTTCATGCCAGAGGAATAAATACTATCCTTGTTGCTACAGAAACAGGGCCTAGCGATATTGATGGTATGATGGCGGCAACAGGAATTCTTACTTCACGTGGAGGTAATAATTCTCATGCGGCAATTATTGCTCGTGTTGCGGCCAAACCATGCGTTGCTGGTGCTGGTTTTCTTGAGGTTGATACGAAGCAGTTGACCTGTAAAATTGATGGTAGGGTTTTTAGAGCAGGTGACTGGATTACTATTGATGGAGCAGATGGTCGTATTTTTGCGGGGCAGTTGCCTCTATTACAACCTGATATGGGTGAGGCAATCACTAAATTACTTAATTGGTCTGATGCTAGTCGCACAATTTCTGTTAGAGCCAACGTTGAAACAGTAGAATCTACTAAAACGGCGCTTAGTTTTGGTGCTGAGGGGATTGGCCTTGCTCGCTCAGAACATATGTTTTTTACCCCTGAGCGAATGACAGCTCTTCGCCGGCTTATTCTTAGCGAAGACGATAATGATCGTAAAATTGCTCTTAAGGGTTTAGTAGATTTTCAAAGTGGTGATTATGCTGATTTATTTTCAACAATGGTTGGAAAACCTGTAACTGTTCGCCTGTTTGACCCTCCGCTACATGAATTTTTGCCAAAGACCAAACAAGATATTGCTGACACGGCTATCTCGCTTTCCCTTAGCGTTGATGAATTGCAATCACGACTTGAAAGGCTTGGTGAAGTTAATCCAATGCTTGGAAATAGAGGTTGTAGATTAGCAATATCTCACCCTGAAATATTACAAATGCAAATTCATGCTCTTTTTGCTGGTGCAAAAACCTCAATGCATGAAACATCTATCCCTGTTAATCTCGAAATCATGGTTCCCTTTGTTGCTTCTGCAAGAGAGGTAAGTTGGCTAAGGTCTAAAATAAAGGCGATATCTGATAAAGAGAAAGCAGAAGAGTTTGGTGTGAAATATTCTTTTGGTACAATGATTGAGTTGCCACGTGCGGCATTACGAGCTGGAGAAATTGCTCCTATGGTAGATTTTTTCTCATTTGGCACAAATGATTTAACTCAAACCTGTTTTGGAATATCTCGTGATGACGCACCATCATTTTTGGCATCATATAGGCGTGAAGGCATTTATGATAACGACCCCTTTGCAACTATTGATAGGTCTGGCGTTGGCGAATTAATAAAAATTGCCATTGAGCGTGGCAAAAAAGCTAATCCTGAATTAAAAATAGGGATTTGCGGAGAACATGCGGGAGATCCTGCGTCAATTGAATTTTTTGCAAGCCTTGGTGTTGATTATATCAGTTGTGCCCCGTATCGTGTGCCAGTTGCACGCCTTGCTCTAGCGCAAGCACAAAAATAATTGCCACAAAATTTCCAAATTATAGACAATATTTCATCGTCAATAAGACTTATTTATTTTGTTTACCAGATATCAACGTTAATTTTTTATAATGCTCGTGCAAAGGGTAAGTTAACCATTTTTGCACCCAAATATATTGCATAAATGATATTGGGTATTGAGTATTGAGTAGTGAGTAAACGAGTATGACCTATTTTAATTGGGTATATAAAGCTGGAATAGCTAAAAATAAGTTTTTTGCCTTTCGCAATTTTGTCGCATTGTTTTTTGTTGGATTTTTCTATCTAAGCGCAACAAATGGCGCAAAAAATCCTGATGAGCAAAATTTTGCAAAATTACTCTACCCAGAAATGAACGCTTCCCTTTCATTTAATGCTAGTGATCCAATTATTACTAGCTCTATCTCTAATATATTTTCTTCAAAAGTTTTTTCTGGTCCAAACCGTTCGATAAAAATGGATAGGCAAAGACCGCAGAACGAAATATTAGATTTTGCTAATAGGTTTGAAACTGCTCGCACACAAATTGCAGCACTTCGAGAAAAATCAAGAGCACTAGATGCTGCTACAATAAGAGTGGCAAATATTAATTCATCAACTACTGATGCAATAAAACAAATTTCTGTAGGTTCTTCAGACATTATTCTAATGTCAGCGGCACTTAAGGCTATTGATAAAGCAGATGCCACTTCACAAAATATGCCATCTCCACTTACAATTTCTAAAAGGCTAGCCTATGTTCGTGCCAATGCCCCTATTACAAAATCTACTAGCCCAACAGCTATTTCAGTATCGAAAAAGCAAATTCAATGTTTAGCAACTGCTATTTATTTTGAAGCAAGAGGTGAGCCTTATCGTGGACAAGTGGGTGTAGCTCAAGTTGTTGTTAATCGAGTCAAAAATAAACTCTATCCTAACTCAATTTGTGGCGTTGTTTATCAAAATAAAAATAGGCGCAACGCTTGTCAGTTTTCATTTGCATGTGATGGAATTAGAGATCGTGTAAATGAAAAAAACGCTTGGAAACAGTCAATAGAGATTGCTAAAAAAGTAACGAATGGAGAGGTTTATCTAACTGAAGTAGCCAATGCAACTCATTATCATGCTACTTATGTTAGGCCGCGCTGGGCTTCAAAAATGGACCAGCTAACACAAATCGGCATTCATAAATTTTATCGCTTTAAGAAGGGTTGGCTCTGGTCTTAGTTGATGTTTGTTAATTTGCTGTTCTAACAATCGATATAAAAGAATTGGCAGATGCAACTGGTGTTGCTACCCAAGCTTTATCCAATATCCAAACAACATTCTTTTTGGGTGGGTCTTTTCGAATTTCTTGCACAAAAATTCCCTGATATCTTACATTGCGTGAAGTTAAAGAATCAGAGGAATATGTTCCACTGCTCGTTGTAATAATATTTACAGTGCTCTCTTTGCCATAAGCAATTTTTCTAACAGATATCTGCCCTGTTGGCTGCATTGAGATAGAATTATCATATTCTATTTTATATTCTTTATTCTCAATTTTTAATAATTGCTCAAATTTTGGTTTTTCTTGAGCGCTAGTAACTTTAGCAAGTACATTTATGCTCGTTGGAATAGCAAAAGCGGCTACAAAAAAAACGCTAAAAAGGGCAGTGCTTTTAATAAATCTCATAATTCTCTTTCGCACCAAAATGGGACAGGTAATTAACTAATTGTTAACTATAAATTTACCTGTCGTCAAAATATAAAAAGAATTATGGTTAATTTTATAAGGGAAATTAGGTCAGCTGATAATTTGCCCAGCTTGGCGCAGTAATCTGCACTTGCTTTCCATCAACAAAAATTTTGCTTTGCTTAGAAGTTCTATCAAGGCGAATTATAGCGACGCTTTTATTGTCAGTGACTTGTCCTAAACGCCCAATTTTTTTCTCATTCACAAAAATTTCACTAAGGGAAGGTGCAGAAATATTTGAGACAATTACGGGGCGGCGTTTTATATTTGCTTTATGTTGCATACGAGAAACAACTTCTTGCCCAATATAGCAACCCTTTGAAAAATCAACTCCCCCTAATAAGTCCATGCCAATATCGTGCGCAAAAAGACTATCAGGCTCAAAATCTTCACAAAGTTCAAAAACCCCTAAACTTATTCGCTCTATTGCATATCCATTGTAATTTTCATCTAAATTTATGGCCTGTTGCTTTTCTATAAATCTATGAAATCCTAACCTGCTATCTCGCGGATCTAAAAAACAAATATTATTTTCTGTTTTTTCTTTAGACCAAGCAACAATATAATCCTCTTGCAAATCTTCAAATTCAACATCTGCCCGAAATCTATAAAGCCGCATTTTTTTTAGAAAATCATCAGCTACATTTTTATGAATATCTAACCAAAAACTATTCTCAAAGAAAATACTCAAACCTTCAGCTTGAATTTTTCCACCAGCAGAAAATAGCGCCCACCATTTAGGGGAGTTAGGACTTGCTTCAAACTCTACACTAAGCACATCATTTAGTAGTTTTTTTGCATCCTTGCCAGAAATACGAATTATTGTACGATTTTGGCGAATGAAAGGTGACATATTATAACTCCTCAACTATATCATAATTAGCATAAATTTCTCAAAGGGTGCAAAAATGAGCTATTATGACGTAATATATAAAAACGCTACTATTGTTAATCATGATGGAGTTGGTCAAGCTGATATTGCAATTATGAATAGTAAAATCGCCAATTTGGGTGATTTGTCAAATGATAGTGCGAACGAAATTATTGATTGTAAGGGTCTGCACATTCTTCCTGGTGTTATTGATACGCAAGTGCATTTTCGTGAGCCGGGGCTAACTCATAAAGAAGATTTGCGCTCGGGCTCTTTGGCTGCTGTCATGGGCGGTGTAACTGGTGTGTTTGAAATGCCAAATACTAATCCTTTAACAATTACCAAAGAAACATTTGAGGATAAAATTTCACGTGCCAGCAATAATATGCATTGTGATTTTGCTTTTTTTGTTGGTGGTACGCATGATAATGTAGAGCAATTACCAATGTTAGAGAAAATGCTTGGTTGCGCTGGCGTTAAAGTATTTATGGGATCTTCTACTGGCTCTTTATTAGTGGCAGATGATGATGGTGTGAAAGCTATATTAAATGCAATTTCAAGGCGAGCGGCTTTTCATTCAGAAGATGAATATCGACTTGAGGATAGAAAACATTTACAGATTGAAAATGATCCATCTTCTCACCCCATTTGGCGTGACGAAGAAGTAGCACTTAGTAGCACAAAAAGACTTGTACGCTTGGCGAGAGAAACAGGCAAACGCATTCATATTTTACACATATCAACAAAACAAGAAATTGAATATTTAAGCCAACATAAAGATGTGGCCTCTGTTGAGGTAACTCCGCACCATTTAACGCTTGATGATAAAGCCTATCAAACGCATGGAACGTTGGTGCAAATGAACCCTCCAGTACGTGATAGCTCTCATCGAGGCGGTATTTGGGCAGGGGTGAAAAATGGTGTTGCGGATATTTTAGGATCAGATCATGCTCCCCATACATTAGAGGAAAAGCAAAACCCCTATCCAAAATCACCCTCAGGCATGACTGGTGTGCAAACCTTTGTTCCAATAATGCTTGATCACGTTAATGCTGGAAGGCTTAGTCTTGAGCGCTTTGTTGATATGACTTCTCATGGGCCTAATCGTTTATTTAATCTGGTTTGCAAGGGTCGTCTTACAACTGGCTTTGATGCAGATTTAACAATCATAGATTTGAAACGAGAAGAAACTATTTCTAATGAAAAACAGTTTTCACGTACTGGCTGGACGCCCTATGATGGTAAAAAAGTAACCGGTTGGCCAGTTGGAACTATTATTCGAGGTAAAAAAGTAATGTGGCAGGGCGAGCTTGTTACACCCTCTATAGGGCAGCCAATTAGATTTTCGTAATTTTAGATAAGTTACGCCTCAATTATTGAATTGAGCGATCTAGCGTATATTCGCCGTGACGAATTCTTTCTGGTAATTTTGACATTACTTCAGCAGTTGCCTCTTCACCAAAATCACGTACAAGCGTAGCTATTGCTGCAAATAATGCGGCATGAGCAATAGATTCACGATCCAAGCCATCATGCTCGGCGCTATTCCAAGCATCTGCAATATATTCTAGAGCTAATTGGCGCTCTTCTTGAGACTTCTCGTTGTTCTCATTTGTATTTGCGAATAGTAACATATTTTATCTGCCTTTGTTAGAATCTATCTAGCACAAGATTGTTTGAGCGGGTCTGATAATTGATTTGAAGGTTAATGCAAGATTGGGGAAAATACTACCTATTCAGCAAATTGATTGTTAATATATCGAGAAACTATTTCAGCCTCTTTTAGTAACCTTATCATAGCTTCTTTTGCCGACGGGGTGCAGCTACGATAGGTTGTTGCATAAGATTGATACCCTTTATTAAAAGAGCCTGTTAATCTTTGCTCCCTATCGGTTGTTGCTCTTTCTAATGAGATGAGTTTTGCAGCTTGAGTGCGCCAATCATTATTATTAATACCGCATAATGGCTGTAAGAAATATAAAGATCCTAACATTTCACTCAAGCGTGCTATATCGCTTTGATATGGTGGGTCAACAGCTTTCGCACTATTAATAAAAGTACTGGCCATAAAAATAATGGCTAATGTTATAATCATAGTTTTGGTTTTTTTATAAATCATAATATCTATTTGCCAGAGCTAGAGGTAATGTGCAAGCTTACCAAAAAAGCTTCTTGGATAAGTTTCTTGGGAAAATAGATAATTAGAATTACTGAATGATTTCCAAATCCTTTATAAATGCTCGACCAACAAAAGCAAAAGTAACGGTATATACTACTGGAGTTTTTTCACCATTCTCTAAAATTTGATAAACTTCAATATTACCAACATCTCGCCCCTCAGATATAATCCCACTATCAAGAGCAGATGCTTGGCCTGCTTGCCATGTAAATTCTAAATCACCTAATCTAAATGGAGAGTTTTTTTCTAAATAGGGCAAGGTGACAGCGATTTCTCTTGGCTCTTGCACAAAGGCAATTCGCATCATTGCTTCAATATCTTCAGGGATTTCACCGCTAAAAAGAAAAGGAAATTCTGAACTGTCATAATTAACATAAGGATTTTGACCCGAAAGAGATGCCCGCCTTCTATCGGCTAATAGGATTTCACCATTCGGATAGCGTTCCTTATAAATATCAAAACTTATCAAATAAGAGGGTAAGGCTTTTAACCTTTCTCCAGCTCTTACGCCAACAATAGCCTCGCCAGTCATTTGCTGCCACCAATTTTCCTCGCCTCTATCATACATTAATAGGCCAGAAAATCTTAGTTTGCCAGTTGTGCCAAATGTTACAACATCATCGCCTAGAGTGCGCTCAAAAACCACAGAAGAATTGCATAAAGGACAATATGTAACGGCAATGGGTAAATCATCGATTACATCATTTACAATTTCATGCCACATTAAATAACGTAAAGGATAGGCTCGTGCTATGCCATTATATTCAAAAGCTACAACAGGCTCATTGCCCTTAACCTCAGTTTCATCGGTGGCTAGCTGAAATTTTGGATCATCTATTGATGGAATAGCGTCAGCGGCTATTATATTGCCAACTTCTTTTAAATCAATAGTGGTTTTAGAAAAATCTGTTTTCCAACCCTGTGAATTCCAACGAGCAATAATGTCTTCTTGCGCAATAATAGCCGATTGACTTGTGAAAATAATAAATAGTGCAACGATGATTTTTTTAAACATTTTTCTCTCCCTATGTGAGCATGCCATATTTTGAGAAAAAAGCAAATTCAACTTATGTAACGCTTTTGTGAATATTAATTTTAGACCTAATTAAACGATGGCTTTAGTCAAATAATGCATCAATATCATCTTGCACATGGCTACACTCATCAATTTTTATTGGCTCAGAACCAGCGATAATTGCTTCAATAATATCCCGTTGATGTTTGATCCCATCTAAAGGAGCAAAGGGGGAGTTTTTATGATTTTCAATTAGAGCAATTAATATATTTGTAGCGCTCTCAAATTGGGTTTTTATTTTCATATCCAAGTTTTGATAGGCGCTAAGCACTATTTTTACACCAACAAAACCAGTTTGAACAAAATGACTTTCATAATCTATTGGTTTCCACTCATCAAGTTCTTCAATTTCTAATGAGCCAAAGCCTATTGCTTCAGCTAACATGATATATTCGTTAAATAGATTTAGATAATCTGTTGCAAGCCCTGTTTTTGGGTTTACGTTAGCTTGTGCCATATCCTGTTTGCTTGGCCTAGATGTTGTTAGAATATCCATCTAACTAGAATGCGCTAATTATGCTTTTTGTCAGTGAAGAGATTGTTGCGTACTTGCACTGATACTAGTACTTGCACTGAATTAATTGCGCTGTTATATTTTTTGAAATTTCACGGCCGTGCCAGTTGCCGTTACCATAATCATTGCCGCACGCCCGCCAATAGTTTCATAATCAAGCGATATGCCAACCACGCCATCAGCTCCAAATTTTCTTGCTCTATCGGTCAACTCATCAAGCGCACTTTGGCGTGCTGCGCCAACTTCTTCTTCATAAGCTGCTGAGCGACCACCTACAATATCAGTAACGGAAGCCATAATATCACGAATAAAATTCGCACCCCTAATGGTTTCTCCAGTAACAATGCCAAGATAGTCAGTAATTTCATAACCAGATAATGTGTCAGTTGTTGTGATAAGCATTTTATTTCCTTAAACAATAAGTTCTAAACATATAGGGAATTGTTTTATTAATTCCAATAGTAACAGCAATAATAGATTGCCTGAAAAAAATGAATTGCTATAAGTAATCAAAACAAAGGATTTATCATGCTCAAAGATGATGCAGTATATTTGGGAACAAGCACTAAACCTGAATATCTAAAACTTAAATATGCTAATCGGCATGGTCTAATTACTGGTGCAACGGGAACTGGTAAAACTGTTTCTTTGCAAATTATGGCAGAAGGCTTTTCAAAAGCTGGCGTGCCTGTTTTTTGTGCCGATGTTAAGGGTGATTTATCGGGCATTGCTGTTAAGGGTGATGAGAAAGATTTTTTGCTTGAGAGGGCACAAAATATTGGCTTTGAGGATTACGAATTTAATGCGTTTCCAACCATATTTTGGGATTTATTTGGTAAACAAGGCCATGCCATTCGCACCACTATCTCTGATATGGGGCCTTTATTATTTTCAAGATTATTAGATCTTAATGCAACACAAGAGGGCGTATTAAATATTGCCTTCAAAATAGCCGATGATGAAGGGTTGTTATTACTTGATCTAAAAGATTTGCGCTCTTTGTTAATTGAAATAGGTAATCGTTCTAAAGAAATATCACAGATTTATGGCAATGTTTCAAGAGCCTCTATTGGTGCTATTCAACGAGGGCTTTTGGTTCTTGAACAACAGGGCGCTAAAAATTTCTTTGGTGAAAGAGCGCTAGATATTGCCGATATTATGCGTGTGGATAATCAGGGGCGTGGTATTGTTTCAGTTTTAGCGGCTGATGAACTAATGCAATATCCAAAACTTTACTCAACCTTTCTTTTATGGTTACTTTCAGAACTGTTTGAAGAATTACCCGAAGTTGGTAATCCTGACAAACCAAAATTAGTGTTCTTTTTTGATGAGGCGCATCTGTTGTTTGATGAAGCGCCAAAAATCTTGCGCCAAAAGGTCGAGCAAGTTGTAAAATTAGTGCGCTCAAAGGGCGTTGGGGTTTATTTTGTTACGCAAAACCCTGTTGATATTCCCGATGAAGTTTTGGCGCAATTAGGCAATCGAGTGCAACATGCTTTGCGTGCCTATACGCCAAAAGAGGCAAAAGCTGTTAGAGTTGCCGCTGAGACTTTTAGGCCAAACCCTGCTTTTGACACAGAAGAAGTGATTAAACAGCTTGGGGTTGGCGAGGCGCTAGTTTCAACCCTAGAAAAGAAAGGCGTGCCCTCGATTGTTGGGCAAACCATGATGCGCCCACCTTCTTCTCGTCTTGGGCCAATTACTAAGAGCGAGCGCCAAAAAATAATAAATGCAAGTCCAGTTGCTAATCTTTATGAGAAAAGAATTGATAGAATTTCAGCTTTTGAAACTCTTGAAAAGCGAGTGGAAAAACGCCGCCTTGAAGAAGAAAGACAAAGAGAGCGGGAAGATTTTGAGCGTGAGGAATATGGTCGTATGCGCCGCCCACGAACTGGCTATAATGATGATTATCGTGATGATAGACCAACAAAAAAATCAAGAAGACGTAAAAGCTCAAGAAGGCGCTCATCTCGTCAAAGTACTGCTGAGACGGCAATGAAGGCGCTTGCTAGAACTGTAGCTAGAAATTTGGGAAATAGGTTAGTGCGTGGGATTTTGGGCAGCTTAAAGCGTGGATTATAATATGAACATCAAGAAGAAACACTCGATTGCCATTTTTGCCTCTGATAAGGGTAAGGGCGACCCTGAAAGAGGCTCTATCATGGCTGAAGCTGGATCTTTTTTAGCAACGCAAAATGCACAATTCACTTGTTTTGCACAAAAAAATAACTTTTGTGCGCCACTAATTACCGCTATTAATAAGGCTGGTGGCGATGTTACTATATTTTGTGAAGAAGGTTTTACTATCCCCTCAGGGCTTAGCGAAATTAAAATGAAACTTGTAAGCAAAAATGAGAAACAGAAAAATCAACAAATAAATGAAGCATCGGATGCATTTATTGCACTTCCGGGTTCTTTATTGTCTGCAAAATCATTATTTGAAATTTGGGTGGCAACTAATCGGAAAAAACCAGTTGCCTTGCTCAATAAAAACCGTGCTTTTGAATTCATGCGTGGATTTGGTGTCGATGTAATTAGCCACAAAGTGAAAAAAATTGATCAACATATTATAGTTTCTGATAATATTGAAGATCTATGGCACCGCTTAAATAAAGCTCTAAGCGAATAATTTTAATCTTTCCTGCATTTCTATTGCACAAATACCCGTCTCACAATAAGCTATAGAACTATAAATAATAATGGAGGAAAATAATTATGAAATTACTTAAAACACTCGGTCTTGCTGGCGTAGCAATTACTTTTGCATTTTCTGCTCAAGCAGAAACTAGGATAACCTATAAGTCCGCTAAAGCAGGCTCATCATATTATCAAATGGCAGTGCAAATTGCTGAAGCAATGAAAAAAGGATCAAGTGGCGGAATAATTGTTACTGTTGAAGAAAGTCAGGGCTCTGTACAAAATGTTACGGAAGCTGCTGTTCGTTCAGGCAATTATGTATTTACCACTCCTCCAGTATTAGTAGGCCTTGCACAGGGTGGAAAGGCAATGTTTGAGGGCAAAGAAAACCCTAAATTTAATGATATTAGAGCGCTATTTCCTATCCCCTCGCTAACTATGCACTTTGTTGTTAGTGAGAAAAGCGGCATAAAAGAATTTGCTGATCTTGAGGGTAAAACAATTTTATTAGGAACGGGATCATTTGGTGCGAGAGAAGGCGCTAAATATATTGAATTATTTGGTCTTAAGGACAAAGTTACTTTAGCCAATGTAGAATTATCTAATGCAGTTTCTGCGCTAAAAAATGGTCAGATTGATGGATTTGTTACCGCAGGTTCTTTCCCTGCGCCAAATGTTATTGAGGCAGCTGCTGGCACTGGTGTAAATGTCCTTTCATTAAATGAGGAACAAATAAAGCAAACAAAGCGTACCAAATTAATAATTCCTGCAGGCACTTATGCCAAGCAAGATGAAGATATTGTTACGACATCTTTACCAGTTGTAGCCTACACAACTCTACAAATGGACGATGACACAGCTTACCAATTAACCAAAACCTATTGGTCGCAAATTGCAGATATGGGTAATGATGCAGCTTGGTGGAACGGTGTTAATGAGGGTTTGATGGCAAATATTAGCGGCAAAATTCATCCCGGAGCAATGAGATATTATGAGGAAATAGGTTTCAACCTAACTCCAGATCAAAAATAAAATTGAACGATTATAAATAAAAGCCAAGAAGTTATTCTTGGCTTTTATATCCTCTGGCTTTTATATCTTTTGGCTTTTCATTTTATAGGGCTTAGCAATGCAAAATCGCTCTTCAATTTTTTGGATATTTCTTGGCGCCCTTACAATTTCCTTCCATTTGTGGCTAATATTTTCAGGGCTAATTCCAAACCTTGTCAGCCGCCCCCTACATATGGCACTAGCTCTGCCATGGGCATTGGTTTATTTAGCAAAAAGTGGCTTTGCACGCATAAGTGGCGCTATTTTAGCAATGGTTGGCATATTCTCTAGCTTATGGATTGCTCTCAACCAATCTATGTTGGCAAATCAATATGGATATATTAATGACAATTTTCAAATATTCATTGCCATAAGCCTATTAGTAGTAGTGCTTGAAATGGCAAGGCGTGCTATTGGCTGGCCATTACCTCTTGTTGCAATATTTGCACTATTTTATGGCTTGTTTGGGCAATATATTCCTGGTGAATTTGGCTATGCTGGAATTCCTTTAAAAAGCTTCTTAGGCACTCTAACCATTGCTGAGGGGGGTATTTGGGGTAAACTTACAGGTATTTCTGTGAGTATTGTTGCAATTTTTGTTATATTTGGAGCAGTACTAAACGCTGGTGAGGCAGGGCAAGGATTTATGAATATAGCAGCGGCGGCGGCTGGACGCCTAAAGGGAGGTGCTGCAAAAGTTTCGGTAATTTCATCAGCTCTTTTTGGATCAATTTCTGGTTCAGCTTCTGCCAATGTAGCATCAACTGGCGCTATAACCCTACCTGCTATGCGAAAATTAGGCTATCCACGCTCGCTCGCCGGAGCGGTTGAGGCTGTTGCTTCATCAGGCGGTCAAATTATGCCTCCTTTAATGGGAGCGGGTGCTTTTATTATGGTTGAGCTAACTGGCGTGCCTTACACGGGAATAATGGCGGCGGCTCTTTTGCCTGCAATTTTATTCTTTGTTGCTGTTTGGGTTGGCATAAATGCCTTTTCTCTGCGCTATGATCTTTTGGGGTTAGAAGCAAAGGATCAGCCAGCTGTGAGGACTGTAATAATCACTTCAGCATTTTTTCTAGTGCCATTTTCTGTTTTATTATGGGGAATGTTTATTGGCAAATATACGCCTCAATATGCAGCATGTTTGGCAATAATCGTTGGGGCAATATTATTATTATTTAATGACAAATTAAAAATAGATAGAAAACAGTTTCTAAATAGGCTTGCGCAAGTTTGCATAAATGCAGGCAAGCAAATTTCTATGATTGCATCAATAATTATTTGCGCTTCAATAATCATTGGAGTTTTAGGAATTACAGGGCTTGGAGTAAAAATAACTTCGGTTATTATATCAGGCTCTGGGGGGTTGTTATGGCCAGCTCTATTATTAACGGCTCTGGCATGTTTAATTTTAGGCATGGAAGTGCCAACAACTGCCGCCTATGTAATTTCTGTTTCAGTTGCAGGGCCAGCGCTTATTGGTCTTGGTGTTGAACCGTTGCAAGCGCATTTATTTATTTTCTGGTTTGCTCTTTTAAGCACCATAACCCCACCAGTCTGTGGTGCTGTTTTTATCGCCGCTGGCATGGTAGAAGAAAATTGGCTAAAAGTTGCAGGATCTGCAATGGCATTAGGCGTAGGGCTTTACCTAATACCTTTGGGCATGATTGCTAACCCCTACCTAATAAAATTAGCAGATTATCCAATATTGGCACTGTTTTCAGCACTTAAAGTTGGTGTAGGTTTAACGCTTATATCTTATGCAATCATAGCACCAAAACCTATTTTGTTACGCTTGGTGTTATTAATATCAGGACTAGTAATAATGTTTTTTACACTTGGTCTTTAAGTTCCAACAAATTTGGTAAAATAAAAACTCAAAGTGTAAGAAATATTTTCAAAACATGAATTGCGAAGCTTTGGCTGGGGCGGCAGGATTCGAACCTGCGAATGCTGATACCAAAAACCAGTGCCTTACCACTTGGCGACGCCCCAAAGCGAATTGGTTGGTACTATGTTTTTTACCATAGAGCAACCGTTCAATTTAATTGTTTTCAAATTTTTTTCAAAAAGACTAAAATTCATATTTATTAGAGAAAAAAGGTCAATTAAAATGTACTTCTTAATTGACCTTTTATGATTATTTTATGATTTGATAGATTTCAAGAGTTTCCAACCACCATAAATGCTCATAGCGGCTAGTGCCATTTTCAAAGTATCCCAAAGGATAAATGGTTCAATCGCAATAGCATAGGCTGAACTCATAAGATTTGCCTGATCAAGCCAAACAACCGACCCAGCAAAAGCCATCAGCCAAGTAAAACCAAAAGCAAAAATTACAATGTCAGCAGCAATCATAATTGCGAACAAAGTAAAGAAATTCTTTGATGCACCCATATCTGCCATTTTACCGATAATAAAAGCCGCTGGCAAAAATCCGAGTAAAAAACCACCCGTTGGCCCCATCAAATAAGCAAAACCACTCCCCAAAGCAAATACTGGCAGGCCCATTGCGCCTTGCATTAAATAAAGCGCAACTGTTGCAACACCAATGCGCCAGCCAAAGGCAGCGGCAATTATTGCAACAGCCATTGTTTGAAAGGTCGCTGCAACTGGAATAAGCGGAATATTGATTTTTGCTGAAGCCGTAAGTAGCAAAGTTCCTAATAGTACAATAAACAGGGTAGATATTGATTGCGCTAATTTACTTTTGGGCTGTAAATTGCCCAAAATTGTATTTTGGGTAGCATAAAGATTGAGCATTTTAATAAAGTCCCTTATTAAGAGTTAAACTTAATCACTCTTAACAAAATAAATGTATAAATAGCAATGGTTACAAGCTCAAGTTCACTAAAATTTAATAGGGATTTTAATCCAAATACTGGAATAGCAGTAAAAATTGCTCCCAATATTATGAGAGTAACTGCGCCAAATGCTTCTGCTTTCACTTTTACAGGTACT
>JAMONS010000010.1 GCA_027065555.1 Hyphomicrobiales bacterium
TGAGTTAACCCAACCTGCAAATCCTCCCTCATCTGGTGCACGATCTAGCGTTGCTTGATAAAGACGATAGACTTGTCCTTGAAGTGAAGTTAAATCAACATAATCTCCACCATCAAGTGCGTCGTTGTCAAAATAGCCAAAAAGTGTGTCACTGCCTTTCATGCCCTCAAGCCAATTTGCTTGGAAATTGCCAGAAAGATGATCGTCACTACTACTTCCGATTAGATTTTCAATATCTATTATATAGCTATAATCAAGAGAAATCCACTGATCCCAAGTTAGAAAACTATAATCGAGTGTATCGGTGCCAATGCCTCCGTAATAGGTAGTATTATTACCATTCCAACTTGCTATAAGAAATCTATCATCGCCGCCCTCGCCATAAAGTTCGTTGTATCCGCTACCGCCGCCTAGAATGTCATTGCCTTCCCCGCCATATAGATTGTCATCCCCATCGCGCCCAAATATAATATCATCTCCATCCATTCCAGAGACGCTTGAGTTAGCATCAACTGCTATTAGTATATCATTTCCACCAGCTCCATTAAGAGAAAAGCTGTCTGTTGCATCACTCCAATTCCAAGACCATGAACTATCTATCGCTGAACTATTGCCATATAAATAGGTCAAAGCGTGTATATCTAATGATGCAAGGGCTGTGTCATAAACACCATTGCCAGTATATGACATCAACGTGTAATCTTCATTATCCATGCTAGAAACCAAGGTTGGATCACCTGAAAATGGGTGTTTTAATCCAGTTGCATGACCTAATTCATGTAATATAGTTTCAAAGGCATAAGTACCTGGTAAATATGTTGAGGAAGAATTATCAACTACCAAATATCCATTAGAGCTATGCCAATCTTCAGCGATGCCATAATTAGCCCAACCTCCCCAGTCAGACCCACTTGTGTTCATTACTTTAATAGAAGCATTGGCTGGATCGTAAACCTCAATAAATTTTATACCAGAAACTTTTTCAAACTCACTTAGAGCTAAATAGAAGCTACCTCGTTGCTGGGCGTTAAAAGTAGTATAGCCGTTGTTTGTATAAGGTTGATACTCAGAAAGAGAAGGGAGCTGAGAGGTCTCTAATAAAGAATAAGTTATAAAAACTGGCAACCCAGTATTCATTCCATTCCAACTGTTGCCAGATATAAGAGATGTATAATCAGATACAATTGCCATTTTTGCCTCTGTAAATAGTATAAATACGTACAATTTAAAAATATTATATATTTACTAATTTTAGCCTTTAAGTATATAGCTCTTAAGAAATTTATGCAAACTATATATTGAGCATGAATTCTTTTAAAGGGTGCTGTGTTTTTTGAAATTTGTTAATCGTTGAACCTATGGCTATTAAGAAAAGCTAGTAGTTAAATTATATTCTTAGAGGTATAAATCAAATATAATTATAGAATTAAAATGAAAGATATGAAATTTTGAAAATAGGTGTTGATGCAAGACCTTTGTCTCGCCCGTTAACGGGAATAGGGCGCTATACTTTAGAGATGTGTAAATCCTTATCTAAGATTGATAATATTTCACTCTATTTATATAGTCCATCTCCTATAGATTTTGAAAATCTAGAAAATATAACATACATTAAGTATCGCACAAAAAATTGGCATAATGGCTTTCTTAAGCAATTATGGGCTGAGTTTTTTTTACCTAAATGGGCAAAAGAAGACAAGATTGATGTTTTTTGGGGTCCAGTTCATCGTTTACCTCGCTTTTTGCCAAAAACTATTGCTAGCGTAATTACTATCCATGATTTAGTTTGGAAATATGCAGGTGATACTATGCACTCTTTTACGTATTTTTTAGAGAAATTTCAAATGCCCAGCGCAATAAAGGCAGCTGATTTTATTGTTACAGATTCACAATCAACATTTGATGCTGTTAAATTAGAATTTGGTGTTGAATCAAAGCGTTTAGCCCTAATTCCATTAGCAGCAGTTTTTATTCAAAATAATATTTCTTTTGAGGAGCTTAAAAAATATAATATCAATCTCTCATATTTTCTTTTTGTGGGAACATTAGAGCCGCGTAAAAATCTTGCTCGTCTTTTAGAGGCATATTCTTTATTACCAAAAAAATTAAAATTACAGACAATGTTGGTTATTGTTGGTGGCAAAGGGTGGGGCAATGTTGACTTAGAAAATATAATTGCTCAATTAAATTTAGGTGATTATGTTAAGGTGTTGGGATATGTAGATGAGCAAAGTTTAACTGCGCTTTATGCACATGCAAAGTTTTTGGCTATGCCCTCAATTTATGAAGGTTTTGGTCTGCCTTTGCTTGAAGCTATGACTCAAGGAACGCCTGTTCTTACATCTAATAATTCCTCCATGCCTGAGGTAGCTGGCAATGCAGGCTTACTAATTGCTGCGCAAGACGTTAATTCGATAAAAGAGGGGTTATTTCAATTATTAAGTAATGATGAGCTGTTAGCTTCGTTTGCACTTAATACAAAAACCCAAGCTAGAAAATTTAATTGGGATAAATCTGCAGTGCAATTATTTAATGTATTTAATAAAGCTATTAATTTGCATAGGAGTTAGAAATTAATGAAGGTTTTGCATTTTTATAAAACTTATTTACCTGATACTATCGGTGGTGTTGCTCAGGTTATAAATCAACTTGCCAAAGGGACAAAAAAGCTAGGTGTCCACCATGAAATATTATCTCTTAGTCCAAGTAAAAATAAAAAAACTATTACAATAGATGGTCATTTGGTTCATCAAAGTCATACTAATTTTGAAATTGCTTCAACTCCTTTTTCTTTTTCAGCATTTTCTCAGTTTAAAAAACTAGCTAAACAAGCAGATATTATCCACTATCATTTTCCCTATCCATTTGCAGATATTTTACATTTGTTTGTACGCATTAACAAGCCGTGCTTGGTTTCATATCATTCAGATATTATTAAACAAAAATATTTACTCAAACTTTATCGTCCTCTAATGAGACATTTTTTATCGAGCGTTGACAATATTGTCGCAGCGTCACCAAACTATCTGAAAACTAGTGATGTTCTTTCTCAATATAAAAACAAGACAAGTGTTATTCCTTACGGATTGGATAAAAATTCTTACCCTATTCCCAAAGCTAAAAAATTAAAATATTGGAAAGATAAATTCCCCTCTCGCTTCTTTTTATTTATAGGGGTGCTTAGATATTACAAAGGCCTGCATATTTTATTAGATGTGGCGTGTAATTGTGAATATCCAATAGTAATAGTTGGTGCTGGGCTCAAAGAGGCAGAGCTTAAAAAGCAAGCTCATAGGTTAGGAATAAAAAATATACATTTTGTTGGGTTTTTACCAGACGAAGATAAAGTTGCATTATTACAGCTTTGTTATTCTCTTATATTTCCATCACATCTTCGTTCAGAGGCTTTTGGTATATCATTATTAGAGGGTGCAATGTATGGTAAGCCGCTAATTTCTTGTGAAATTGGCACTGGAACAAGTTTTGTCAATATTGATAAAGAAACTGGCATAGTAGTTCCTCCAAGTGACCCTGCCGCCCTAAGAAAAGCTATGGACTATCTTTGGGATAACCCTAAAGAGGCAGCAATAATGGGAAGGCGTTCTGAAAAAAGATATGAAATCCTATTTACAGCTGAAAAAATGTCGCAAAGTTATTTTGAATTGTACAAAAAACTATACGCTTTGCAAAAGAACTAGCCATATTCTTCATTACGTCTGGTCAATTCGCCTTGGGTTCGCATCACAATTTTTGATAGTGATAGCAAAGAACATGGTCAAATCCTATCTGGATCGGCGTGTAGAATTACGGTGAGTGTTCTTGTAATTCTTAACTGCGATTGTATTTGTTAGAGTTTTAAAACGCCGTTATCTTTGATCTTGAGATATTGAAATGTTGAGCGATTGTTATAATATCGCCTTTCACCAGAAATGTGCCAATATGTTAGAGTAAAATTGAAAATATGATAATAAGTGAAAAAGAGGATACTGATATGCCCCTAGAAAAGTTGACACCTTGCTTCCAATTGTAGCAAACAAACTGTCTATTTTCTAGGGGCATATCAGGTATCGCCCACCTAATCTGTCTTTGTTGGCTCCATTCCTTCTGGGTATGGCATTCTAAACAATCCAGTTGCTTCACGATTAAATGCTGCCACGAATAACTCGTTGCTGGTTGGAACAATCACCGAGATATCAGAGAGAACTGAGCCATCATGCAACGAATAAAATAGC
>JAMONS010000011.1 GCA_027065555.1 Hyphomicrobiales bacterium
AAATCCCATGTAAATATGTTCCGCTTATAAGCCCATCGCTTGAAATTGCCCCTTCATTTTCATTATTATTTAATGCAAATGGACGTTTACAGTCCTCCCCCTCGCTCACTCCTAAATGCATGTGATAGGCGCTAATTTTTTGCCTAAAAACAGCATCAATAGCCGTGATATTTTCAAGCTGTTTTTGCTCAGTTAATTTGGTGTCTATATTAAGCAATCCAAGCCCCTCAATATTTTGCGCTTCGCCCTCAATGCCCATTGGATCAGAAATGACCTTGCCTAAAATCTGATAGCCGCCGCAAATTCCAAGTACTGGTTTGTTGGCACGCACATGCGCTTTAATATCAATATCCCAACCCTGTTGTATTATAAATTTCATATCGGCAATGGTGGCTTTTGAGCCGGGAACAATAATTAAATCAGCATGTTGTGAGATTGAACGACCGGCCTCAATCATATCAACAAATATATTTTCTTCAGCAATTAGTGGATCAAAATCGTCAAAATTAGCAATGCGGGATAGTTTTAATATTGCAATATGAAATAAACCAACTGGTTTGTTTGTTGCCCTTTTCTCAAGCACTAACACGTCTTCGGCGGGCAATTTATTTGCGGCTGGAAAAAATGGCACTAGACCCAATGTAGGTTGCTTTGTATGTTTTTCTATTATTTTTAAGCCGTCAGCAAACAGGTTTTTATCGCCTTGGAATTTATTGATAATGCTACCAACAATTAGCTCCTTATCTTTTTTATCTATCACCTCTAATGTGCCAATGATTGAAGCAATAACGCCGCCTCGTGAAATATCACCTATCAAAATCACAGGCACATTGGAGCTTTGTGCAAAGCCAAAATTTGCCAAGTCATTATGGCGTAAATTAACCTCTGATGCTGAGCCTGCCCCCTCAACTAAAATATAATCATAATCCTGTTTTAATTCCTCAAACGCTCCAAGAACATTTGGCATATATTTTTCTCGAATTGAAAAATATTTCTTTGCGCTCATAGAGGCAATGCGCTCTCCTCTAATAATAAGTTGCGCTTTGCTGTCATGTTCTGGTTTTAATAATATGGGGTTCATATTGGTGTCTGGCTCAAGTCCTGCAGCTAATGCTTGCAATGCTTGCGCACGACCTATCTCGCCACCCCCTTCACAAACGCTGGCATTATTTGACATGTTTTGCGGCTTAAAGGGTGCAACTTTAATATTGCGGTTTTTTAACGCTCGACAAAGTCCTGCAACAATTAGCGATTTACCAACATCTGAGCCTGTGCCCATGAACATTATTGCCTTGGCTTTCCTTGTTATCTGGGCGCTCATTATTTTGCCTCGCTATTTGCAGAAATTATATGTGCGTAAGAGCCCATAACATTATCTTTTATTATTCCCATAGCAGGTAATTTTTTATCATAAGAATCTTTGGCACTAAAAAGCGTGGGTAGTTTAGATTTAGTGCAAGTTGAATAATGAAACTCATGCCCTAATAGATTTTTTGCAAATGGCAAAGGGCTTTTATGGCATAGATGGCGATAGCCCAAAATACGCTTGGGGCTGTTAATGGCGCTACTTATTGGCAATAGCCCGCTCATTTTATGGGTAATTCCATTTTTATCTATCAGGGTTTCACCAAGCACCATGAAACCTCCACACTCACCATAAATTAGTGCGTTTCTATTGGCGGCATTAATTAGCCCCTTGAAAAAAATATCACAATTAGTAAGGTTTTGAGCATATAATTCAGGATAGCCACCAGGTAAAAAAATGGCATCAACTTCGCTGTCAGGTGCTTCATTGTTAAGGGGCGAAAAAAAGCTAATCTGCGCTCCTTGTGTCTGCCAGCTTAGCAAAATATGTTGATAAATAAAGGCAAAACAATCATCTTTTGCAATGGCGATATGTTGCCCTAGTGGCGCAAGTTGTGGGGTATTATTTTGCTTTTTTAGCGGCAAAGCAAGTGCTAAAACCTTATCTAAATCGAGCGAGCTGGCAATTATTTTTGCCCCCTGAGAAATCAAATTTTCAGCCTTTGCAATTTCATTTGGTAGGGTTAGCCCAAGATGACGGCTTTTAATTTTAAGCGCATCATTGTTATAAATTGCCCCAAGCACTGTTATTTTTAATGGCTCAAGCGCTTCACGCAACATTTTTTCATGCCTAAATGAAGCAATCTTATTTAATATTACTCCTGCAATATTTATATCTTTATTATAATTCTTAAAGCCAAAGACTAGCGCTGCAATAGATTGCGCCATTGAGGAACAATCTATTACTAGGATTATTGGCAGACCCAATTTCAAAGCCAAATTAGCGCTAGAACCAGCGCCATTTGCCCCGCCATCAAACAGACCCATAGCTCCTTCAACTAATAATAGATCAGCATTTTTTGCCTGCGAATAGCCCAAGCCTAAAAGCTGTTTTTTACTAAAAGCAAAATCATCAAGGTTGATAGAAGGGGAATTTGCGGCAAGGCTAAGATATTGCCCGTCAATATAATCAGGGCCTGATTTTGCTGGCGCAATTTTTAAGCCCATATCGCTTAGCGCTCGAATAAGCGAAAGCGAAATTATGGTTTTTCCTGAACCAGAATTAGGCGCTGCGATGATTAAGCCCTTTGTCAATTATAAACTCTTTCGTTTGTTAAGTTAAAACTATAGAAGGTTCTTCAAAAATGTAGCAACATTTCTTTAGAGATATAATTTATATCTATTCCCCTTAAAAGCACCAATATATCAACAATATTGTGCTGCTTTTAAGGAAAATATCTATTAAATTATATCCAAAATAAATATCACTACACTTTTGAAGAACCTTCTATATATTATTGCCATGAATGAGAAAGCACAAATTAGCAAGCAGGGCAAAAAACCTCTTAAAAGAGGTTTTACAACTGGTGCTTGTGCAACGGGTGCAACAAAATCTGCGCTTAATGCGCTTATTAATGGTGAATTTTTAGACCCTGTGACAATTATTTTGCCTAAAGGGCAAAAGGTGAGTTTTGATTTAGAGCGAGAATCGCAAGAAGTATCAAAAGGAATTTTTGCTAAAACGGGTATAATAAAAGATGCAGGCGACGACCCTGATATTACGCACGGCGCTTTAATCATTGCCAAAATATCGCACGCAAAAAACGGCACTGGTATTAGTTTTAGCGCAGGGAAGGGCGTTGGCACAATTACAAAGGCTGGCCTAATGCTTAAAATTGGGCAAGCGGCTATTAATCCTGTGCCACGTCTTATGATGGAGCAAGAAATTAAGCAATTTTGCAAAAGATATAAAATTGCGCCAGATTTTAATGTTGAAATATCGGTGCCTAATGGCAAGAGGTTAGCAAAAAAAACTCTTAATCCAAGACTTGGTATTTTGGGCGGGCTATCTATTCTTGGCACGAGCGGAATTGTTGTGCCCTATTCTTGCTCGGCTTGGATTAGCTCAATTCATTCGGGTATAAATGTCGCCAAAGCAAATGGCATCAAGCATATAATTTGTGCAACTGGCAATGTGTCAGAAAATGCCGCCAAAGAAAAATTTAACTATCCAGATATTGCCTATATTGAAATGGGTGATTTTATTGGCGGCACTATTAAATTTTTACGCAAAAACCCCATTGATAGAATTTCTATTGTTGGTGGTTTTGCAAAAATTTCAAAATTAGCAAATGGAGCAATGGATCTTCATTCAAAACGCTCTGAGGTTGATTTTGAATTTTTAGCAAAACTAGCAAAACAATTAGGGGCAAATGAAAAATTAGTGCAAGAGGTTTTAGGGGCGAACACAGGCAAACAAGTGTTAGAATTAAGCGAAGCGGCGAATTTGCCATTAGCGAAACTAGTTGCTCAAATGGCGCAGCATGAAGCGCAAAAAATGCTGAAAAATAATGATATAGTGCTTGATGTTTTAATCACAAATCGCTCTGGTGAAATTGTTGGATTTTCTCCAACCCCCACCCTGCCTATCGGCATCCCTCCCCGCAAGGGGGAGGGAAATAGGAGATAGAGATTTTACACAATCCAAGTCCCCCTCCCCTTGCGGGGAGGGGTTAGGGGTGGGGGTTTGGGATTAAAGCGGTGGGGGTAAGCATAAGAGCGGTGGGGTTTGAAATTAAATAGCAGGACTAAAACAATGAAAATACTAATTTTTGGCGGCAC
>JAMONS010000012.1 GCA_027065555.1 Hyphomicrobiales bacterium
ATCATTTGTAACAATGCCCGATACTAGCCCAATAATTGATGATGCGGCTTTGGTTGATTTTATAATTCGTCGTGCAAAGGCAACTGCAAAAGTAAATATTTTACCCTCAGCCGCTATGACAAAAGGGCTCAACGGCAAAGATATTTCTGAATATGGATTATTAAAACAGGCAGGTGCGGTTTGCTTTAGCGATGGACGCAAAAGTGTCAGCTCAACCGCCACGCTAAAATCTGCTTTTACTTATGCTAAGAATTTTAACATGCCAATTATCAATCATCTCCTTGACGAAGGATTAGGAGCGAATGGTGATGTTCATGCTGGTTTAATGGCAACAGGGCTTGGCTTAAAGGGCATCCCCTATGAAGCTGAAACCATTCCGCTTGAAAGAGATTTACAATTAGCCGCTTTAACCAAAGTTCGCTATCATGGGGCGCAAATATCTTGTGCTAATTCGGTTGAAATAATCAAGCGCCACAAAAAAACTAACAAAAATATTTCGTGCGGTGTTTCCATAAATAATCTTTCACTAAACGAAAATGATGTTGGCTCATATAGAACCTTTTTCAAACTCTCCCCTCCTCTTAGATCAGAAAATGATAGGCAGGCGCTGATTGCTGGCTTAAATTCTGGTGCAATAGATATTATTCATTCAGATCATGACCCACAAGATGTTGAAGGCAAAAGAAGGCCGTTTGCTGAGGCTGCCAATGGCGCTATTGGGCTCGAAACACTATTATCTGCCGCTCTTAGGCTTTATCATTCAGAGCAAGTTGATCTTATGACCATATTAAGAGCCATGACGATTAACCCTGCCAAATTGCTTAAACTTAAATCTGGTCGCTTAAAAATTGGTGCAAAAGCTGATATGATTTTAATTGATCTAAATTATCCCTTTGTCGTTATGGAAGAAGAAATAACTTCCCGTTCGCACAATTCAGTGTTTGAAAGAGCGAAAATGACTGGTAAGGTGGTAAAGACCTTTGTTAAAGGCAAAGAGATATTCACACTAGGAGAAAGTTAGAATTATGTTTGTTAATTATCTAGCCGCCCTAATTTTTGGTTATGCGCTTGGCTCAATCCCTTTTGGCTTAATATTTACTCGCCTTGCAGGACATGGCGATGTCCGTGATATTGGTTCTGGTAATATTGGCGCAACTAATGTTTTACGCACTGGTAATAAGTGGCTAGCCGCCGCCACATTGCTTGCTGATATGGGAAAAGGTGCATTGGTGATTTTTATTGTTGGCTACTTCCTAAAAGAAGTCCCCTTAGCGCTGATATTTGCTGGCGCTGGCGCATTTCTTGGGCATATCTTTCCGATTTGGCTTAAGTTTAAGGGCGGCAAAGGCGTTGCGGTATATATTGGCATTATGTTAGCGCTTAACCCTATGACAGGCGCTATGATGATTTTAACGTGGCTATTCTTTGCCTATGCTTTACGTATTTCTTCACTTGCCGCCCTATCTATGGCCGCCGCCGCTCCATTCTTTATTTTTATATTTGGTGATATCCCTCTTATCCTATTAGCATTATTTATTTCATCTCTAATATTTTATAAACATTGGGCAAATATCAAGCGCTTAATGGATGGTAGCGAACCTAAAATTGGCGAAAAATAATGTCCAATAAGGCTAGCCAACAACAAAAAACTGATTGGCTTCGTCTTATTCGCACCGAAAATGTAGGCCCAGCAACATTTCGTAAATTAATAAATCGCTTTGGCTCAGCAGGTCATGCGCTTGATGCTTTGCCGCATTTATCGCAACATGGCGGGCGAACAAAGCCACTTAAAGCGCCATCAATAGATCAAATTGAAGATGAAATAGCAAATATTGAAAAAATTGGCGCAAGAATTGTTACGGCATTTGATGATGAATATCCTGAAACATTAAAACATATCTCCTCCTCTCCACCACTTTTCACTATGATTGGTGGTGAAAATATTAATTTTGAAAAATCTATTGCAATAGTTGGCGCACGTAATGCATCAGCTGCTGGCATTAGAATGACCTCATTATTAGCAGGCGAACTTAGCGAAGCTGGTTATACCATTATATCAGGCCTAGCACGTGGCATTGATAAAGCTGCTCATATTGCTAGCATTAAAAATGGCACGATTGCCGTGCTTGCTGGCGGCCTTCATAATATTTACCCTAGTGAAAATATCTCATTAGCACATGAAATAGTTGAAAATGGCGGTGCTTTAATTTCTGAAATGCCAATTAATTATGAACCTCGTGCCAAAGATTTTCCCCGTCGTAATAGGATAGTTTCTGGTCTATCGCTTGGCGTAATAGTAATTGAAGCAGCAAAGCGCTCTGGCTCATTAATTACCGCTCGTTTTGCTCTTGAGCAAAATAGAGAGGTTTTTGCAGTTCCCGGATCTCCGCTTGATCCACGATCAGCTGGCGCAAACCATCTTATTTCACAGGGTGCAACTCTTATTTCATCAAGCAAAGATGCAATTGAACAATTAGAGATTGCGACACCTCCACAACAAAACCTATTTGAAGAACAAGAGCTTTTTAATGATTTTGATGAAAATGCAATAATTGATGAGCCAGATGAAAGCGATAGAGGCCGTATTATTACAGCGCTTAGCATCACGCCTATTGGGGTTGATGAATTAATTGTGCAATCAAATTTACCGACAAATATTGTGCAAACAATTTTACTAGAATTAGATATTGCAGGGCGTATTGAATGGGCGAGTGGGCAATTAGTTTCATTAAAATAGTGTTTCTTGATTGACATAGCCTATGCTTATGAGCATTTTGCACGCCAAATATAATTGACTTACAATCAAGTGAGCGGTTTTGCAAATAAGCGTTTTGGAGTTTAGGTAAAAATGAAATTAGTTATAGTTGAAAGTCCAGCAAAAGCTAAAACAATTAATAAGTATTTGGGCAAAGACTATCAAGTAATTGCCAGTTTTGGGCATATTCGGGACTTACCCTCCAAAGACGGCTCAGTGTTGCCTGATGAAGATTTTGCTATGATTTGGGAGATGGATAGCGCCGCTAAAAAGCGAATCACTGAAATAACAAAAATACTAAAAAATTCAGATGAACTAATATTAGCAACTGATCCTGATCGTGAAGGAGAAGCCATTTCTTGGCATGTGCTTGATGTTCTAAATAAAAAGAAAGCACTAAAAGATAAAAAAGTCTCACGTGTGGTTTTTAACTCAATTACCAAAAAATCAATTCTTGAGGCAATGCAAAACCCTCGTGATTTAGACATTAAATTAGTTGATGCCTATTTAGCACGTCGTGCGCTTGATTATTTGGTTGGTTTTACGCTCTCGCCTATTCTGTGGCGAAAATTACCTGGATCTCGCTCTGCTGGTCGTGTGCAATCGGTGTCTTTGCGCCTCGTGTGCGATAAAGAATTTGAAATTGAAAAATTCAAGCCAGTTGAATATTGGAATGTTGATACTGTTCTTAACCAAAAGGGCAAAGATTTTGATGCTCGTCTATATATTGTTGATGGCGAAAAAATTGACAAGCATGGCGTAAAAAATGGCGAACAAGCAAATGAATTAAAATCAGCGATTGATGGCGCGAAATTTTCGATTGTTAAAGTTGAAAAAAAACCAACCAAACGTAATCCCTATGCGCCCTTCACCACCTCGTCTTTGCAACAAGATGCTTCAAGTCGCCTTGGCTTTTCACCATCACGTACCATGCAAATTGCGCAAAGGCTTTATGAGGGCATAAATATTGGCGGCGAAACCATTGGTCTAATCACTTATATGCGTACCGATGCAATAACTATTGCGCCAGAAGGCATTGCGCAAACTCGTGATTCTATTGCCAAAAATTTTGGTAATGATTATTTGCCAGAAAAGCCTAGAATGTTTCAAAGCAAAGCAAAGAATGCGCAAGAGGCGCACGAAGCCATTCGCCCAACCGATTTATTTCGCCACCCCGATCAATTAGCTAATCTTGAGGCTGATCAGCTCAAATTATATAAGCTGATATGGCAAAGAACGATGGCGAGCCAAATGAAATCGGCTGAAATTGCTCGCACTACCGCCGATATTAAAGTGCTTTCAAGCGATAAAGAAATAATTTTGCGTAGTGTTGGATCAGTCGTTACTTTTCCCGGCTTTTTAGCCCTTATGGGTGTTCAAAGTGCCAGTGATAAAAAAAGTGACAAGCAAGAAGAGCGTGAATTGCCACCCCTTAATGAGGGCGATGAGCCTGACTTAAAAAAGTGCGATATTGAGCAACATTTCACCAAGCCCCCTGCCCGCTATACTGAGGCTAGCTTAATTAAAAAAATGGAAGAATTGGGCATTGGTCGCCCCTCAACTTATGCTTCAACCATTTCTGTTTTGCAAAATAGAGATTATGTGCGCCTTGAAAAAAGAGCGCTTATTCCTGAAGATAGAGGTCGCTTAGTTACAGCATTTCTTGAAAGTTTCTTTACCAAATATGTTGAATTTGATTTCACCGCTGATTTAGAGAAACAACTTGATGATGTAGCAAGTGGCGATATTGAATATAAATCAGTTTTACAAAATTTTTGGAAAGACTTTTCAGCGCATACTGAAGAAATCAAAGAGTTACGCATCACGCAAGTACTTGACACACTTAACGAAATGCTTGGCTCGCATATTTTTCCAGAGCGAGAAGATGGCTCAGACCCACGCTCGTGCCCAACCTGTAAAAAAGGGCAATTATCGCTTAAAGTTGGGCGCTATGGTGCATTCATTGGTTGTTCAGATTATCCTGAATGTAAACATACGGCGCAATTATCTGAAAGCAGCACTGGCGCAAAAGCAAATACTGATGATGGTAATGACGAGTTAGGCACATGCCCTGAAACGGGCGAAATGGTCTATAAAAAGTCAGGTCGCTTTGGCCCTTATGTGCAACGTGGTGATGGCAAAGAAGCCAAACGCACCTCAATCCCAAAGGCATGGAATCCAGCAGATGTGGATTTAGAAAAAGCTCTAAAATTATTGTCTTTACCACGTGATATTGGCGAACATCCAGAAGACAAAAAAATGATTATTGCAGGGCTTGGTCGATATGGCCCCTTCATTAATCACAATGGCATGTACGCAAATCTTAGCGATGTTGAAGAACTATTTAGCGTTGGCATTAACCGTGCCGTTGATCTTTTAGCTGAAAAAGCTGCGAACGGTGGCAGACGTGGGCCAAGCACAATTAAAGAGCTTGGAGATCACCCTGATGGCGGCAAAATAACAGTTAAAGATGGACGCTATGGTCCTTATGTTAATCACGGCAAAATTAACGCTACATTGCCAAAAGATAGCAAGCCAGAAGATGTCACGCTAGAGCAAGCACTTGAACTTATTGCAGCAAAAGCTAAGCAAAAACCAAAAAAACGCAAAAGCCCTGTAAAAAAGAAAGCACCAGCCAAAAAGAAAACAGCTGCCAAGAAAAAAGCAACAACTAAGAAAAAAGCTCCTGTAAAAAAGAAAGCTGCAAAAACTAAATAATGGCACAAAAACCAAAAACCACACTACCAACTAAACAGCAAATAATTGCAGCGCTAGAAAATGATGACACTATTAAGGGGCGGCGAGATCTTGCCAAAGCCTTTAATATAAAAGGTGCAATGCGCACCCCATTCAAACAATTATTGCGTGAGATGAAGCAAGAAGGGCTGATGGCTAAGAGTGGCGTTAATCCCATTAAGCAAGGCAATTATTTACCTAGCGTGAGCGTGCTTGAAATTCCTCATGATGCTGACCCCGAACATCTTATTGCTTATCCTATAAAGTGGAATGAGGCTTTGAGCAAAAAACCAAGTATTTTGGTGGAAAGTTCGCTAAGATCAAAAATTGCTCCTGCGGCTGGTGATAGGATATTAGCTCGTATAATTCCTTCAGATGATAGTGAAGAATATAGAGCTAAAGCCATAAAAATATTAGATAAACAACGCCTCAATCAAATTGGTATTGTGCGGTTTGATAATGAGGGCGCACGGCTTATCCCTATTACTCGCAAGCAAAGAGAAATGCGCATTGCTAAAAATGGATTATTAGATGCACGGAGCGGTGATTTGGTTGAAGTTGAGGTGAAACCCGTTGGTCGCCTCATGATTCCTAGTGCTAAAATTACTAAAGTAATCGGCAATCCGCAATCTGAGGGTGCAGTCTCTATGATTGCTATTCATAATCTTGAAATCCCGCATGTTTTTCCTGATGAGGTGCTTAAAGCTGCTCAGCAATTAAAACCTGCTAGCAAGAAGGGTCGAGAAGACTGGCGAGATATCCCCTTTATAACTATTGATCCAGCTAGCGCCAAAGATCATGATGATGCGGTTTACGCCACGCCTGACGATAATAAAGATAATATTGGTGGCTATAAGGTTCTTATCGCCATTGCAGATGTGGCTACTTATGTAAAATCAGGCTCAATCATAGATAACGAGGCTTATTTAAGGGGTAATTCGACTTATTTTCCTGATATGGTTGTTCCTATGTTGCCAGAAAACATATCGAACAATCTTTGCTCACTTATCGAGGGAGAGGATAGACCTGCAATGGCGCTTGAGATGATTTTTGACAAGGATGGCAAGAAAATCGCCCATTCGTTCCATCGCATACTTATGCGCTCGCACGCCAAGCTCTCATATCAACAAGCGCAAGCGGCAATAAATGGCAAGGCAGATGATATCACAAAGACCTTGCTTGATGATATTTTAAAGCCGCTTTGGGCAGCCTATAAAATAATGGCAAAAGGGCGAGATAGGCGCAAACCGCTTGAACTTGATTTGCCTGAACGTAAAATTGAGCTTGATAAGGACGGCATGGTTAAAGAGATAAGTGTCCCGCCACGCCTAGAAGCGCACCGCCTGATTGAAGAAATGATGATAATGGCAAATGTTTGTGCGGCGCAAACGCTTGAGCAAAATAATAGCGCCCTGCTCTATCGTGTGCATGATCAGCCGGGAAGCGAAAAGCTAATTGCTTTAAGAGAGTTTTTAAGTTCGCTAAAAATGTCGTTTATTAAATCAGATGTAGTGCGCACAGAGCATTTTAACCAGACGCTTAAAAAAGCCAAAGACACTCAAAATAAAGAGCAAGTAAATGAGATGATTTTGCGCTCGCAATCTCAAGCGGAATATTCTCCGATAAATCTTGGGCATTTCGGGCTTAATCTTGAAAGATATGCGCATTTCACTTCACCCATTAGGCGTTATTCTGATTTAATCATTCATCGTGCGCTCATTAGTGCGTTAAAACTTGGGGACGATGGATTAGACGAACAGGATATGAGTAGAATGGCGCAAACGGGAACGCACCTCTCATTCACTGAGCGCCGCTCTATGTCAGCAGAGCGAGAAACTAATGATCGCTTAGTTGCATATTTCATGGCATCAAAAATGGGCGCTACTTTTGCAGGGCGCATTTCTGGTGTTACTAAATCTGGGCTTTTTGTAAGATTAAATGAAACGGGTGCCGATGGCTTTATTCCAGCAGCAACTATTGGCAAAGATTATTATCGCTATATTGAGGAGCAGCAAGCCATGATTGGCGAGCGCACAGGCGAGCGTTTTCGCTTGGGCGATGAGGTTAGCGTTAAGCTGGTTGAAGTTGCACCATTAGAGGGCAATATGCGCTTTGAGCTATTATCGCAAGGTGAGATGGTTGAACCTTTGGGCAATAAGGAGCGAGGGCGATATAAGGGACGCAATAGGCAAAAGGGCAAAGTTCGAAGAAAGCGATAATATGGCGCTTGACTTTTTCAATCAAATGACTAATTTGCGCTCAACTCAATGAGTGCCTTATGAGGTACTATATTTTTAGGAAATATAATGGCTAAGTCAAATAGTGTAAAAATTAAACTGGTTTCAACTGCTGACACTGGTTTTTATTATGTAACAAAGAAAAACGCACGCACAATGACCGAAAAAATGGTCAAGAAAAAATATGACCCAGTTATTCGTAAGCATGTTGATTTCAAAGAAGCCAAAATCAAATAATCTTTAAGGGATAGCCCCAAAGTTTTTAAATATCCTGCTCTATTACTAGAGTGGGATTTTTGTTTTTGAGAATTTTAATTAAAGGCTGGCTCGAAGCGGCATGTAGAAGAGGCCACAATGCACATGTTCGAACCAGCTACCCTACATCAGGAGTTGCGGCGAACCTGATAAATGTAGGGAAAAGTCTATTAATAATTAAATTTAATAGACCTTAAGAAAGAAAAACCGTTTTTCCTTAAAAAAAGCAAGAAGCTTTTACCTAAATACCAATATTAAAAGATTTATCTTTAATCGTTAAGCTTAACGCTTAACTCTAAATAATTAAGCAGCATTAAAAACAACACGGTTTCTACCATCATTTTTAGCTTTATAAAGCGCTATATCTGCTCTTTTTAATAATGATTGTGGACTATCTATGCCACCTGAATTTAACGCTATTCCTGCGCTCACGGTAATTGAAATTTTGCGGTCATTGCCAGCATTAAAAGAAGTATTTTCAATGGCAGAACGAACCCGCTCGCCTACTAATTGCGCCCTATTTATGTCAATATCAGGCATCAAAACCACAAACTCCTCGCCGCCATAACGACAAGGTAAATCTGCGCCACGAATATTGCTTTGAATGCGGCGTGCAAATTCCTTAAGTATATTATCACCTGCCTCATGCCCATGATTATCATTTACTTGCTTAAAATGATCAATATCTAGCATCATAACAGCCATACTGCGCCCCTGCTGTTGCGCTTTTTTAAGCATAATCTCAAGATGCCTATCAAAATATCTTCTGTTATAAAGATTTGTTAATTCATCAATAATCGCTAATTGCATGGTATTTGAAACAGTTTGACGCAATTCTTTTGCATATCTAAAACGACGAACTTGAGTTCTAACTCTAGCAATAAACTCGTTCACCTCAACAGGGCGCATGATAAAATCGTTCACTCCAAGTTCTAGGCCACGAATAATTTTTTGACGATCATGCTCATCTGCAACCAAAACTATTGGTACATTTCGCCCTTGCTCTAAAGTTCTTAATTGCGAGCAAATACGAAGCGGGTCATGCTCGCTCAAAGCCATAGATATTATTACTAACTCATATTCTTGCTCAGCCATTTGAATAATAACATCAGATGGATTGGTCAATATATCCACCCGATGAATAGTTTCAAGCGGCTCTTTTAGCCTTTGAGCATGACGCATGTCATTATCAATGATTAGCACTCTGGAATTATCAATATTGATAGTTTCCATAACTCTATCGCTATCTTCTACGTCCATTTGCTGCTTAGTTACTGCTCTAGCACGCAATTCATCAGTGAGTGATTTAAGACGGACTAAACTCTTCACCCTTGCCATAAGTTGCACAACATCAAACGGCTTAGTTAAAAAATCATCTGCCCCTGCATTTAGACCCTCAATTCTATCTGAAGGTTGATCAAGTGCTGTTACCATAACTACTGGTATATGGTGAGTATGAGTATCCGATTTTAAGCGGCGGCATACCTCAAACCCGTCCATTTCTGGCATCATCACATCAAGTAGGATAATATCAATTTCTTCATTTGCGCAGATTTTTAGCGCCTCAGCACCAGAACTTGCTTTGAGAACCACAAAATATTCAGCCGTCAAATGGGCTTCTAATAGTTTCAAATTTACTGGTATATCGTCAACTATTAATACTCGAGCAGTCATATAAGTTCCTTAATTATACCATAGACCTGTAACAATTAATTTGCAGGGCCAATATATTCCTCAATAGTTTCTAAAAAGTGAGGGACAGAAATAGGTTTTGCAATATAACCATCACAACCACTCTTTAATATTCTCTCCTCATCGCCTTTCATAGCAAAAGCTGTAACCGCTATAACTGGAATATTTGCAGTATCATCATTCTCTTTAAGCCATTGCGAAACCACTAGCCCAGAAACTTCTGGCAATTGAATATCAATCAAAATAAGGTCTGGCAGGTGATTTTTTGCCAAATCGAGGGCATCCATACCATTACGGGTTTGGATTGTTTTATATCCCTTTGATTCGATCAGATCGTTAAATAATTTCATATTTAACTCATTATCCTCTACGATCATTATAGTCTTTGCCATATGCTTTGCCTTAAATTATAAATTAGAATCAACTAAACTCGCCTTAATAATATGACTTGACTATCACGAAAGCGTTACGAAAGTTCAAACTTTAACAATGGGTATTTAGCGGAATTTATTATGAACAATTTAAATCAAATTGAAAATATTTCTCGAGCGTGCTTAAATTATCTAACTTCAGACCCTCAGGAATTAAATAATTTCATGCAATATGCTGGTTATGACCCTCAAACTCTAAGAAATAGCATTGGTAAAAAAGAGTTAAATGCAGGTTTGATGGATTATTTTGCTAGTAATGAGCAAGCACTGTTAGCAATGTGCGCAATGTCTGATTTTGATGCAAAATACTTTATGAAAGTCTGGCAGGTTTCGCAGAACTCTTAAAAAACTATAATTTGGTTCTAATAATGCACTATTTATGTCAAGATTGTACAAAATTATATAAAAACCCAAGCGATGGTGCTCTAAGCAATCTTGCTCGCTGTAATTATTGCGGCTCACCTCGCATTATTGCTCATGCCGAATTGGATAGGCTAACAATAGCGCATATAGATTGCGATGCATTTTTTGCAGCAATAGAAAAGCGTGACAATCCTGATTTAGCTGGCAGGCCTGTGATAATTGGCGGTGGAGTGCGCTCAGTTGTTTCAACGTGTTGCTATATTGCCCGTCAAAGCGGAGTTCATTCAGCTATGCCTGCTTCAAGGGCTAAAAAACTGTGCCCAGATGCAGTTTTTATTAGACCTAACATGAAAAAATATGTTGTAGCGAGCAAACAAATAATGGCGCTCATGCAAGAATTAACACCGTTGGTTGAGCCTGTTTCAGTTGATGAGGCATTTTTAGATTTAAGTGGTACAAAATCATTGCACAAAGCTTGTGCCGCTGAAGTTTTAGCAAAAATAGCTCTAAAAATTGAAAAGCAAGTCAGAATTAGCGTTTCCATTGGCCTAAGTTATAATAAATTTTTAGCAAAAATGGCCTCTGATATTAATAAGCCTCGTGGTTTTAGTGTCATTGGCAAAGAAGAAGTTTTGAGTTTTTTACAGCCGCTGTCAATTAGCAAGATTTTTGGAGTTGGCAAAGTTTTTGCACAAAAGCTCAACAAAGATGGTTTTCAAACTATTGGGGACTTACAAAAACATCCAAGCAATAATCTAATGTTACGCTATGGTGATATGGGAGCTAGTTTAAGCAAACTATCTCACGGGATAGATGACAGGAAAGTAAAGATTACTAGAAAGAGGAAATCAGTAGGCTCTGAGAAGACTTTTCCTAAGGACATTGCTGATTTTGAGATATTATCAACCAAATTGTTTGAACTTTGCGAGAATGTCTCACTTTCCTTAAAACAAAAGAATTTAACTGGTGACACTATTACGCTTAAATTAAAGAGCTCTAATTTTGCATCACGAACACGAGCAAAGCAGATAATATTACCTACCCAATTAGCGCATATTATCTTTGAGGTTGCACAAAACATATTGGCAAAAGAAATAGATGGAACTAATTTCAGACTTATTGGTATTGCTATTTCTGGCTTGCAAAAAGGAATAGGTATTGATCCTGTTGATCTTATTGATCCAAAAATTGCTAGAAAAGTAGCTGCAGAAAGGGCTGTGGACAGTTTGCGAGATAAATTTGGAAAACAGGCTGTTGTTTTAGGTAGGCTCTATCATCATGATAATAAATCAGATAGTGTAGTGAACGAGATAAGGAGCAAGAAAAATGAGCAAAAAAAGACAGAGCGCAAAAGATAGGCTTATGATGCTTGGTTATGAGTTAGCAAAACCTAGCGCTCCTGCTGCTAGTTATCTTCCTATATCAAAATCTTCAAATTTAATATTTGTCTCAGGGCAATTATCAGCTAATGAAAAGGGAATTATTGGCGGGGTTCTGGGCAAAGATATGAATATTGAACAAGGGCAAGTTGCTGCTCGCCATTGCGCTCTATCTATCCTATCTCAAATTGCCTTTTCAGCTAATGTTGAACTCGATGACATAAAGAAAATAGTAAAAATCACTGTTTTAGTTTGCTCTACCCCTCTATTTCAAGATCATCACTTAGTCGCAAACGGCGCTTCTGATCTTTTGGCGACTGTACTTGGCGAGAATGGAAAACATGCCAGAGCGGCATTTGGCGTTATAGCTTTACCGCTAGGTGCGGCGGTTGAAATTGAAGCAATAATTGAGGTTTAGGCGTGCCAAATAGCAAGTTGTATATGCGCAAAGAAATAATGAAAACTCTTGCAAGGCCAATCGCTCATCGGGGTTTGCACAATATTAATAATGGCATTATCGAAAATAGCTCTAGTGCTTTTGATTTAGCTATTCAAAATAATTATGCGATTGAGTGCGATTTGCAACTTAGCAAAGACAATGTGCCAATGGTTTTCCATGATGAAACTTTGGATAGGGTAACAGAGCAAACTGGTAGAATTCGCGAAATTGATGCAAGAGAAATAGAAAAAATTGCTCTAACTAATAGTTCAACGAATGATAGAATTCAAAGCTTTGCTCAAATGCTCAGGCAAGTCGATGGACGAGTACCACTAGCAATAGAGCTAAAACCGCAAAAAAACAAACATGAGAACGAGTTGTTAGCAAAATCAGCGGTTCAAGCTCTTAAAACTTATACAGGTTCAATAGCCTTTATTTCTTTTGCGCCAGAATTATTAGTATTCGTTAAAAAACATGGGTTTGATGGAGCTACAGGAATAGTGCTTGATCACTTTACCTCAGAGATTGCTAAGAAACGTATCACTCCCTTAAAACGTTTTCTCTTGCGACATATGTTGCATTACCCATTCACTAAATTTGATTTTGTAGATGTAAACCATAAAGCATTTGATCTTCTTTCTTACAAGATATTCAAAAAGCTAGGGTTTCCTACTGCTGCATGGACAGTAAAATCGCAAGAACAAGCTGATGAAGCGCTAAAATATTGCGATCAGATAGCTTTTGAGGATTTTATTCCAAAATAAATAGGGAGATTAAAAGATGCCAACCTATGATGATGGTAATATTTTTGCTAAAATATTACGCAATGAAATTCCTAACTTCACGATATATGAAGATGACGATATTTTGGTAATGATGGATGTTATGCCAATGTCTGATGGGCATTGTCTTGTGCTTCCCAAAAGCCCATCTCGTAATTTATTAGACGCTGATGTTGTTACATTGCAAAAGGTTCTGCCGCTTGTGCAAAAGATTGCAAATGCCACAAAAAAGGCCATGAATGCCGATGGTATTATTTTGCAACAATTTAACGAAGCGCCAGCAGGGCAAAGCGTTTTCCATCTGCATTTTCATATTATTCCAGCTTATGAAGGCAAAAAGCTTTTGCGACATAGCGACAAAATGGCAGATAGCGAAATGCTTGCAAAACAGGCAAGAGCAATAGCTAATGAATTATAATTTTCTTAGCTTTTTTGTTTTGCCTTAGGTTTTCTCTTTATTGCAGGTTTCTTTTTAGGTGTTTTGGCTTTTAGTTTTGCAACATTTGAAGGTGGAACTCTACTGGAGCTAATGTTTTTGTTTGCTGCTTTTCTTTTTGGCCTTGCTTTTGCTGGCGGTACTGCCACAATTTCAAGACTTGCGTTTTTTCCATTGCCAATAAGTGCAATCGTCACCGCTCCACCATTTTTTAATTGCCCAAATAAAACTTCATCTGCCAGCGGTTTTTTCACATATTCCTGAATAACCCGCCCCAAAGGCCTTGCGCCCATAGTTTCATCATAGCCTTTTTTAGCAAGCCAAGTTGCAGCTTCTTTAGTTAGTTTAATAGTTATATTCTTTTCGGCTAATTGATTTTCTAATTGCAAAATAAATTTTTCAACGATATTTTGCACAACCTTCTCGTCAAGCGAGCTAAAAGAAATAACTGCATCAAGCCTATTGCGAAATTCGGGTGAAAACACACGGTTGATTGCTTCTTCAAAATCACCAGCCTGACGGGTTTTAGCAAATCCTATGGGCTTTTTATGTAGCTCCATCGAGCCCACATTTGATGTCATTATTAAAATAGTATTTCTAAAATTTACAGACTTGCCATTATGATCCGTAAGCTTGCCATTATCCATCACTTGCAACAATATATTAAACAAATCAGGGTGGGCTTTTTCAATCTCATCAAGCAATATAACACAATGCGGGTTTTGATCTACGCCATCTGTAAGCAATCCCCCTTGATCAAAACCAACATAACCCGGAGGTGCTCCAATTAGGCGTGAAACAGTATGAGCTTCCATATATTCAGACATATCGAAACGTAAAAGTTCAACCCCTAAACTTTGCGCTAATTGTTTTGAAACTTCTGTCTTGCCAACTCCTGTTGGCCCTGTGAACAAATATGAGCCAATGGGTTTTTCTGGCTCACGAAGCCCAGCTCTTGCTAATTTTATTGCTGAACTAAGTTCATCTATTGCTTTATCTTGTCCAAAAATAGTGCGCTTTAATTCATCAGTTAGAGAGGAAAGAAGCTGAGCATCTGATTTTGAAATTGAACGTGCAGGAATACGTGCCATTGTTGCAATAGTTGCCTCAATTTGCGCAACATCTATAAGTTTTTTTCGCTTATCTTTTTTAAGTAACATTTGCGATGCACCAGATTCATCAATAACATCAATAGCTTTATCAGGCAATTTTCTGTCATTAATATATCTAGCTGATAATTCTACAGAAGCTTTAATTGCATCATTTGAATATTTGATATTATGAAAATCTTCAAAATATGGCTTTAATCCTTGCAATATTTTTATCGAATCTTGAATTGATGGCTCAACAATATCAATTTTTTGAAAACGACGAACTAGCGCCCTATCCTTCTCAAAGAACTGTCGAAACTCTTTGTAAGTAGTTGAACCAATGCACCTAACCTCTCCAGAAGCTAAAGCAGGTTTTAATAGATTAGACGCATCAAGCGCCCCACCAGAAGTAGCGCCAGCACCAATTAAGGTGTGAATTTCATCAATGAATAATATGGCATTATGATGAGTTTCAATTTCTTTCATTACGGCTTTTAAGCGCTCTTCAAAATCACCCCGATAGCGAGTTCCGGCAAGTAATGAGCCCATATCAAGAGCAAAAATTGTTGCGTCATTTAACACTTCTGGTACATCATTATGAGTAATTTTTCTTGCTAATCCTTCTGCAATAGCTGTTTTGCCAACTCCTGCATCACCAACTAAAATTGGATTATTCTTCGATCTGCGGCAAAGCACCTGAATTGCACGATTTAACTCTTTATCTCGGCCAATTATTGGGTCAATTTTCCCCTGCTTTGCCTTCTCATTCAAATTAACGCAATATTTTTTAAGTGCAGATTTATTTTCTTTTTGGAGGTTTTTTAACTCATCGTCCATTGCATCTAATTTATCAGCATCTTTTGTGAAACTTGCCCCTGACTTTGTGATGCCGTGTGAGATGAAATTTATGATATCAAGGCGGGTAATATCTTGTTGCTCTAAAAAATAGGCCGCATGACTTTCGCGCTCGTGAAATATTGCAACTAACACATTTGCGCCTGTTACTTCACCACGTCCTGAAGATTGCACATGGATAACCGCTCTTTGAATAACTCTTTGAAAAGCCTCCGTTGGGCGTGCATCTTGTGCGCTAGATATTCTAATGCTTTCTAATTCATCTTGAATGAAATCATGTAATTCAAGAGCGAGCAAATCTAAATCAACATCACAAGCCTTAAGTGCATCTACGCAATCTTTGTCGTTTAATAAAGCTAATAGCAAATGCTCTATTGTCGCTAGTTCTTGTGAATTTTCACGTGCAATTTTCATTGCAAGATGCAGTGATTTTTCTAATCCGCTAGAGAATGAAGGCATAATTTATCCTAATCATTGTTTTTCCATAAAGCACTTAAGTGGGTGCTGGTCTTTTTGAGCTTTAGCTATAACTTGCGCCACTTTTGCCTCAGCTATTTCATGAGGGAAAATACCACATTCCCCTGCCCCTTGATTATGAACTGTGAGCATAATTATCATAGCTTCCTCTTCTGACTTGTGAAATAGCTCTTGTAAAATATATACCACAAATTCCATTGGAGTATAATCATCATTAAGTAATATTACTCGATATAGTGCAGGACGCTTGCTCTTTTGCTTTGTTTTAACATCTAAATCAGTATCAAAACCACTTTTATCAGAAAAATCATCACTGCCGCTTGCATTTGCTGTTATGTTATTTTCTAGCATTTAATATTCCAATTTTTCACTTCTTCAATAATTTAAGTACTAACTTGGCGAAAATAAGCCAATAAGGTGGCAATGTTAAGTACAAATAATAATTATAATTATTTGATGCGAAATATAATTAAAAAAAACCATAAAACTTTATATAACTTTACACATTTGTAACCCAGTGCGGGTTAGATTAGCTCATTGAGTAATTATATTAAGGTAGTTTTGTAAAAGCCGTTAGTTTTATTGAGTTTTTGCACCTTAATTTGAGTACAGACTGCGTTTTGTCTGAGAGTATAGAGTTGGAGTATTTGGTGTTTTCATCCAAAAAATATAGCATTGCGTCTTTTTTCGCACGTTATTTTTGTATTTTATTAACTTCATTATTTATTTTTGTAACTATTTCAGCTCCAGCACAAGCAGCTGTTAAGCGTGCCTATGCAGGGATTGTTGTTGATGCAAAATCTGGCAAAACACTTTATTCACGAGCCGCAGACGCTAAGCGCTACCCAGCATCAATCACTAAAGTAATGACGTTATATGTTCTGTTTCAAGAGCTTGAAGCAGGTAGATTGAAATTATCAACAAGAATGCGAGTTTCAAAACATGCCGCAAACGCTGTTCCATCAAAACTGGGTTTACGAGTTGGCTCAACAATTAGCGTTGAAAATGCAATTAAAGCATTAGTTACAAAATCAGCAAATGACGTTGCTCGTGTGATAGCTGAACATATTTCAGGAACAGAAACAAAATTTGCCCAAAGAATGACAAAAGTTGCTCGCTCGCTTGGCATGAAGCGCACCACCTATAGAAATGCGTCTGGCTTGCCAAATTCAAAGCAAATCACAACAGTTAGAGATCAATCTCGTTTAGGAATAGCTGTCTATCAACATTTTCCAAAATATTACAAATATTTCCAAACTCGGGTATTCAAGTATAAAGGACGCTCTTACGGTAACTATAACCGTTTGCTTGGGCAAAATGGCATTGATGGAATAAAAACTGGGTATATAAGAGCCTCTGGATTTAACCTTTTAACGGCTGCTAGAAAAAACAACCGCCATATTGTTGTTGTGGCATTTGGCTTTGATAGTGGAAATCAAAGAAATGCTAAAGTTGCTGCATTGGTTAACACATACATGAAGAAAGCGCGACGCGGCAGCTATGTTACGCAGGCAAGGATAGCCAAGCCACGCATTAATGGAATTGTCCGAGTTGCAGCAAGATCAGTAACACCAATGCCACGCATCAAAAGACTAACAGATAATGCTCCAACATTACAGGTAGCCTCAACTGCACCAATTGCGCTAACCGCCACTCAGCCAGTCGTACTTAATAATATTGCAAATCAACCATCAGCAAACAACATAGCAATTAACAGCCCAATCCCTGCCACTCGCCCCGTAAACTTACTCGTGGCAAATAGGGCTCCTGATAGAGTAAACCTCGCAAGCAGGCCTATGAATTTAGCAATTATTAATCCAGCCCCCGCTACAAATTTATTAGCATCTTCTTCACAAGATAAGCCGATTGATATTATCGGTGCGTGGATAAATAATAGAATTGCGCTTGAGGATAATAATGGTACAATGATATTACCTCCTGTTGGGATTGGCTCTGGAACTCAAACTATAGATTTAATGACCAGTGGATCGATAACAAAGAATGCTGTCGAGCCAATAGAGAAGCCTAAAGAAATTATTAGTTGGAAAGTCCAAGTTGGTACTTCAAACAGTGAAAAGAGCGCACAGTTATTAATTGCTGATGCCAGTAAAACTTATTCACCTCTTAAAAATCTTCGCCCAACTATTGAG
>JAMONS010000013.1 GCA_027065555.1 Hyphomicrobiales bacterium
GCATTTGAAAAAGTGCGAGGTTTTTTTAGTTGTACTAACTATAGGAGGCTCTTCAAAAGGGGTGCTACTGTCTGGTTAAACCCAAATACCCCCTTCTCGTCATCCTCGGGCAGCCAGCGGCGTGAGCGGAAAATGACCTGAGGATCCATAACATGTTGATATTGTTAGCATTGTGGATACTCGGGTCAAGCCCGAGTATGACGAAGGGAAAGGTAGAAATTGTTTATTCTATCTTTTGAAGAACCTTCTATATTACTTGTTGGGCATTACTGCTTTTTCATAAAGATCAATAAGCGTTTTACAGGCGTCTGCTGGCACATATTTAACATCGCCAATTTCAGAAACAGGCGTAACTTCTGCCGCTGTTCCTGTTAAAAAACACTCGTCAAAATTACTAAGTTCATCTGGCATAATAGTGCGCTCAATAACTTCATACCCTACTGATTTTGCTAATGAAATAACCGTTTGCCTTGTAATGCCATCTAAAAAACAATCAGGTATTGGCGTGTGAATTTCTTTACCCTTAACAAAAAACACATTTGCCCCCGTAGCTTCTGCAACATGACCACGATAATCAAGCATTAAAGCGTCCGTATAACCATCTCGTACTGCCTGATGTTTTGAAAGGGTGCATATCATATAAAGACCTGCGGCCTTTGAAAAACATGGAATCATTTCTGGTGATGGTCGTTTCCATTTTGACCAAGTTAAACGAATGCCCTTAAGACGCTCTTCTGGGGTGAAATAGCTTGGCCATTCCCAAGTAGCAATCGCCAAATGCACCTTATTACTTGAGGCTGCAATGCCCATTTCTTCTGACCCGCACCAAGCGACAGGGCGCATATAGGCATTAATTAAATTATTCTTTTTAAGTACAAGCCGACATGCTTCATCTATTTCATCAGCACTATAGGGAATTTCAAAATCAAGATATTTGGCAGATTTAATTAAGCGTTCGCTATGCTCGTGTAGCTTATAAACTTCTCCACCATAAGCTCTTTGTCCTTCAAACACGCAAGAAGCATAATGTAGCCCGTGTGAAAGCACATGAATTTTAGCTGATTTCCACTCAACTAACTCACCATTAAACCAAATCCAACCATCTCGTTGATCCATCGGCAAAACCGCCATTGCTCTATCCCTTTTTGAAGTCTATAAACTTAGTACATATATCACTAATCACTATTCTTAAAGGGAAATAATGTCAGAAAAAAACATATATGTCAACAATGCTGACATATTATCTGAAAGTGAGCCAATATCTAACATGCCCTCTGAATTATTGGGGCTATTTTTCTTTGCTTATCGTGATTTTGTTTGCGATGCAGATGCACTTTTAGCAACCAAAAACCTTGGGCGGGCGCACCATAGAGTATTATATTTCGTAAATATCAAACAAGGAATGTCAGTGGCCACTTTGCTTTCAATCCTCAAAATCACCAAACAAAGCCTTGCTCGTGTGCTTAAAGAGTTAATTGAAACTGGTTATATTGAACAGAAAACAGGCAAAAATGATCGTCGTCAGCGCCTGCTTTTTGCTACGATAAAGGGACAAGAATTATTCAAAACTCTTTCGCATATGCAAACAGAGAGAATAGAGGCAGCATTAGCCAAACAGCCTAAAGGTACAAAAAAAATAGTGAAGCAGTTTTTTATTGATATGGTCGAGCAAGACGAATTAGAGATGCTAAAAAAGCTAAAGCTAAGCTAGAACAATTTCTGCCCATTTGGCACTTTTTTATCAATATTGGCTAAAACAATATCGCCATTTTTATCTTCAAAACCAAGCGTTAAGGTTTCTGATTTTATGGGCCCTATTTGGCGGGGTGCAAAATTTACCACTCCCATTACTTGCTTTCCAACTAGGTCTGATAATTTATAATGAGCAACTATTTGCACTGAGGATTTTTTAACTCCAATTTTTGCACCAAAATCTATCATTAAAATGTAAGCTGGTTTCCTCGCCTGAGGAAATTCAAGTGCTTCAATAATAGTTCCAATGCGTATATCTACTTTTTCAAAGTCTGAATATTCAATCATTCTTCACCAAGTTGTTTGTTGCGCTCAAGCCCTTTTTTATAGGCTTTAGACAATAAATCCTTAAAACCGCCCTCACCCATTAAAACCGATAAAGCTGCCTCCGTAACTCCGCCTTTTGATGTGACATTTTGCCGTAAAATACTAGCATCAATCGGTTCAGCCTCAAGCAATGCGGCCGCCCCTATTATTGTTTGTCTTGCTAATGCCATTGCTTGTTTTGGCTCTAGCCCTTGCTCAATTCCAGCCGCCGCCATCGCCTCAACTAAGTAAAAAACATAAGCAGGCCCACAACCAGAAACCAACATCAACGCCTCAAGATCTGCTTCATTTTCAAACCACTCAACAGTGCCCGATGCGCTTAGAAGGTCATTGATAATCGCTTTATCACTCCCACTAACATAAGAAGAAGCTACAATGCCGCTAACTCCTTTGCCAATTTGTGCTGGTGTATTTGGCATGGCACGAACAATATTTTTTGTACCAAGCCCCTTCTCTAAACTTGCAATATCAAAACCTGCGGCAATCGATAGGATAAGGGTTTTTTGAGAAATTAAATCTTTAAGGCTTAAAAGAACATCAGCCATTATTTGTGGTTTAATCGCTAGAACCAAAATACCAATATCCGAACGTTCACAGAATGGGACTAGAGCAATATTATTTTTGCTAACAAAACGTACCACATCTATATGTGGGTTGGGGTCAACAAGAGTTAGGCTTGCGGTTTTTAGACCATTTTTGAGCCAGCCCTTTGCCATTGCCATGCCCATTTTGCCAGCGCCAATAAGAGTAACTGATTTTAATTGTGAAAGAGATTTCTTAGAAACATTCATTTTAGTACTGCGTTAAATTGTTACCTTTAAGCCTCGCCCTGAGTTTCAAACATCATGGCAGCCATTGCTTCTTTAGAGTTTTTACCAGCCCATACAACAAATTGGAACGCCTGATAATAAAGATCGCAAGCATCAGTTGCTGAGCGTAATAGTGCCTCGCATTGAGCTACACTCACTTCAGCTCCGCCAGAAAGAAGATGCGAATTGCGAAATAATATAGCACCCTCTTTTTGCCAAAGATCAAAATGCCCAATCCATAATTGCTCATTAATTTGCATAATTAACTGCTTAAGCTCATCAAGCCTTTTTGGTGGAACTTTAAGATCAAAGGAAGAAACAATATGCAAACTTTCTAAAGCGTGCATCCAAGTAAAACTAACCTGATAATCACTCCAACTACCCTTTACGGAAATAAGAATTTCATCAGCATCTTGGCGCTCAAAATCCCAATCATTTATTAAGGCAATATGCTCAATAATATCTACTGGATGAACAACAACATCTTGTTCAATTTCTAATGTTAAAGACATATCAACCCTATTATTAAACACTACAATTAGCGATCAAAAATTTCGAATCGCACTTCTTAGATTTAAGCCTACACTGCAAAATTCATTTGGGAAGTTTGCAAAAGTGATATATTTAAATCTGTTGTGGAAGATTTGCTAAAGTCTGTTAATAAACCTTTAACTATAAATCTTATCCACAAGTAGCCCTCATAATAACAACAATATTTCAATAATGGATTTTTAATTTTTAGCTTTTTTTCTTTCTCTTAAATATATCTATTTCTTTTCTTAGTGCCGTAATTTCTTCATCTTGAATTAGAACCATCTCACGAAGCACGTCAAAATCTTCCCGCTTTACTAGGTCTAAATCAGCAACAATGCGCTCCATTTGTGATTTAACAACGCTTTCAACTTCTTTTCGTAAACCATCAGCAACCCCTGCTGCGTCGTTCATTAATTTGCCCAATTCATCAAATATTTTATTACCTTCGTTCATAACATTTCCTTTCGTGATTATGTTGCTCTCAATGTAGTGATGATTGAAGCTCTTGACCAGAGCGCATAGAAAAAGCATGTTCATTTTATTTATAATTTAGGAGACCATATGCCTTTCCCCGACATAGACCCCATTGCCATTTCTCTAGGCCCAATAGATATTCGCTGGTATGCGCTAGCTTATTTATTCGGTATTTTTCTAGCTGGGCTTTATGGTATCACATTATTAAACAAGAAAAGCCTTTGGGTAAAAAATACTCCACCATTTAGTAAAGATAGCTGGTGGGATTTTATTTTTTGGGCGGTGATTGGCATTATTATTGGCGGACGACTTGGATATGTTATTTTTTATAACCCTGCTTATTATTTTTCTAACCCAATGGAAATCTTAAAAACATGGGATGGCGGCATGTCATTTCATGGCGGTTTAATCGGCATTAGCATTGCGCTAATTCTATTTTTGAAGAAGAAAAAAGTAAACCCTTTGAGCGGGCTTGATTTGTTGGCTTGTGTTGCTCCCATTGGGATTTTTCTTGGCCGCATGTCTAACTTTATTAATGGTGAATTATTTGGCCGTGAAACTAGCCTTCCTTGGGGTGTTATTTTTCCGCATGGCGGAGATATACCACGCCACCCAAGCCAACTCTATGAGGCGGCGCTTGAAGGGATTATCCTGTTCTTAGTCATTCGTTATGTTACGCACATTATTTATGGCTTGCGTAAACCCGGCCTAGTTGCAGGAATTTTTGCTATTGGTTATGGCCTCTCAAGAATTTTAGTTGAAACTGTGCGCCTTCCAGATGCCGGTAAGGGATATCTTTATGGAGACTGGCTAACTTACGGCATGGTGCTAACTTTACCTATGATTTTTATTGGTATTGCGCTAATTATTTATGCCAATCGGAAAACTAGCCAATGAAATTAAATCAACAAGATACAGAGCTTGGCGAAATAATAAATAGAGAAATAAAACAAAGTGGCCCAATGTCGCTTTCGAGCTATATGGCGCTTTGTCTTACTCACCCAAAGTTTGGCTATTATATAAAGTCAGATCCTTTAGGGGCAAAGGGTGATTTCATCACTGCCCCAGAAATATCGCAAATGTTTGGAGAATTTATCGGACTATTTATTGCTGGCACTTATCAAGCGCTTGGTTCGCCAAAAAAGTTTGATTTAGTTGAGCTTGGTGCGGGGCGTGGTACATTATTAAAAGATGCTATGCGGGTTCTTAAAAATATTGATGGATTATTGCCTGCTATGAGGCTTAGCCTGTTAGAAGTTAGCGAGCCACTTATTAGAGCGCAAAGTGAAAATCTTAAGGGTTTTAACCCCAATTTTATTAGCGATATTAATCAGCTTGATGATAGTGAAAGCCCGCTTATAATTATTGCCAATGAATTTTTTGATGCTTTACCGATAAAACAATTTCAAAAACAAAATGGTAAATGGCATGAAAGATCTATTGGCCTAAAAAAACAGCAGAATGGCGAAGAGCTCCGAGTTTTTGGACTTGCTCCTATGGTCTTGCCTGATGATGTTTTACCTTCTGAATTAAGACAGGAAAAAGACGGTGCTATCTGGGAAGTGAATTTTGCTTCGCTTCGCCAAATGAGTGAGATTTCGGAGAAGATAGTTAAGAGAAAAGGTGCGTTTTTGACCATAGATTATGGATATGGCATGACGCAAGCTGGAGAAACTTTTCAGGCTGTTGAGAAGCACCAATTTACTGACCCGCTTAATAGGCCCGGAATGGCAGATCTTACTGCGCATATTAATTTTGAGAGCCTAGCAAGTGCAGCCAATAAGGCTGGGGCAAAGGTGCATAATCTTAAAACACAACTTGAGTTTTTATTGCAAATGGGAATAGAAGAGCGAGCGATTGCCCTAATAAAAGCAAACCCAAATCATAAAGAAGAAATAGGAATAGCCAAAAATCGTCTTATCGGTGAAAAAGAAATGGGCAATCTTTTTAAGGTGCTTTGCATTTCCTCAAAAGATTTAGCGCCATATCCGTTTATTAATCAATAGGATAAGTAATGCATCAATTTGAGCAAGATAAGAATCTATTAAAGATAAGACATGTTAATCATGGGTTTTTTGGGCGGGTTGGAAAAGGTGCAAGAGGAGGCGAAAGCGAAGATTTTAACTGCTCTTATGTATTTTCTAAACACCCACAACAGGTAAAATCAAACCGCTCACTTGCAGCAAATATCATTGGCGGCGATGATATTAAGATAGCTGCTCTTTCCCAAGTTCATTCAAATAAAATTACTGTAATAGATGAATTATCTGATCTTGATATTTTGCCAAAAGCCGATGGCATGGTTAGCGCTACAAAGGATATTGCGCTTGCAATTTTAACTGCCGATTGCGCACCAGTTCTTTTTGCTGACAGAACGAAACCTATCATTGGAGCGGCTCATGCAGGGTGGGAGGGCGCTTTAGGCGGCATTATCGAAAACACCGTTTTGGCGATGGAAAAGCTTGGCGCAAATCGAGAAAATATAATCGCCTCTATTGGCCCAACAATATCTGGCAATATTTATGAGATAGGGTCAAGCCAAGCCAAAAAACTAATTTTGACAAATCCAAACGCCAAAGATTTTATTTTTGTGCCAAAGGGAAAAGAGCGAGAACATTTTAACTTGCCAACCTTTGTTCAAAATGAATTAAAAAACAGTGCTATAATAGATATTAATAATCTAAACATATGTACTTATTCAGAACCAGAAAAATATTTTTCGCACCGCTATTTTACGCATCATAAAGGAAATCAGGGTCGGCAAATATCAATTATTTCTCTTTGATAATTGTAAGCCGAATAAAAACCGCTCAAAATTCTCTTAACAAGCCTATCATTAACACAAATTTCATTTCCCCTGTTGCGCATAGATTAAACAAGCGCTAACAAGTGCAAATAGACAACTTAAATATTCAATTATCAAATTAGGATAGCAACATGAAATTGGTTGCAGGCAATGCCAACAAAGCCTTAAATAAAAATATTTCTGAGTATCTAAAATTACCCCTCACTGATTGTGTTATTAAACGTTTTTCTGACGATGAAATTTACGTTGAAATTCATGAAAATGTACGTGGGGAAGATGTTTTTGTACTTCAACCAACCTCTTATCCTGTTAATGATAATTTGATGGAACTTTTAATAATTATTGATGCGTTAAAGCGCTCTTCTGCTAGGCGAATTACTGCGGTTATTCCTTATTTTGGATATGCAAGGCAAGATAGAAAATCTGCCCCTCGCTCACCAATTTCTGCCAAACTAGTTGCAAATTTAATCACTATTTCTGGTGCAAACCGTGTGCTTACGCTTGATTTACATGCAGGGCAAATTCAAGGTTTTTTTGATATTCCAACTGATAATCTAACTGCGGCACCCGTTATAGTGCATGATATTAAAAATCATTATGATGTTAAAAATGTCACCATTGTTTCGCCCGATGCTGGGGGTGTTGTGCGTGCGCGCAATGTTGCGGGGCGCATTGGTGCGCCTTTGGCGATTGTTGATAAACGCCGCCCCAGAGCTGGGGTTTCTGAAGTTATGAATATTATTGGTGACGTAAAAGGGCAGAGCTGTATTTTAATTGATGATATGGTAGATAGCGGCGGTACTTTGGTTAATGCTGCTGAAGCAATTTTAAAGGCAGGTGCAAAAGAGGTTTCTGCTTATATAACTCATGGCGTTTTATCTAAAGGGGCAGCAGAGCGCATTGAGGCCTCTAAACTTAAAGAATTGGTTGTGACCGATTCTATTGAAGAAACAAACGCCGTAAAAAAAGCAAAAAATATTCGTATTATGTCTATTGCCAATTTAATTGGCGAAGCGATTGGGCGCACATCTACTGAGCAGTCAGTTTCTAGCCTATTTGATTGATATTATTTCTTGCCATAGTGCCATGTTTGCACTAAGACGCACTCCATGAAGCCTTGTCACCCCTGGAGGACAAGTGCGTAGCCTAATATTTAGGTTACAACAGCCAATTTGGAGAGTAAAATGGCACAAGCTGAGCTTAACGCTATAGCGCGTGATCGTGTGGGCAAGGGGGCCGCACGTGAATTGCGTCGAAATAATCAAATACCAGCCGTAATTTATGGCGACAAAAAACCCCCAATATCAATCGCAATCGCCTATAAAGACGCAATGAAAAGTATTCATGCTGGCGGTTTTCTTTCAAGCCTTCTTACCATTAATGTGAACGGCGAAAAGCACAAGGTAATTCCTCGTGATTACCAGCTTGACCCTGTGAAAGACAAAGCCTTGCATATAGATTTTTTGCGTATTGGTAAAAATACAATTCTTACGCTTGAAATTCCGGTTCACTTCTTAAATGATGAAGAAAGCCCCGGACTTAAGCGTGGTGCGGTTCTTAATATTGTTCGTCACACAGTTGAGATTAATTGTCCTGCAACAGCAATTCCTGATGCATTTGAAATTGACCTCACTGGAACTGATGTTGGTGATTCACTAAACATCTCAATGATTAAAATGCCAGAAGGCGCAAGCCCTACAATTACCGATAGGGATTTCACAATCGCAACCATCGCAGCTCCATCTGCTCTACGTTCTGAAGGATCAGACGATGATGAAGATGAAGTAGTAGAAGGTGAAGAAGGTGAAGAGGGCGAAACATCTGAAGCAGGTGAAGGCGAAGAAAGCAAAGACTAAGCTTTGTTATTTTTCAATTTTTTTAGGGGTGGCAATAATATTGCTACCCCTTTATTGTATCTGAAATAAACTATTTCAATTAGAGGCAAATAAATGTTCTTGCTTGTAGGTCTTGGCAATAAGGGTGATGAATATAAAGGCAACCGACATAATATTGGTTTTATGGTAATTGATGAAATTGCTAAGCAATATTCTTTTGCTCCCTTTAAGAAGAAATATAAAGGCCTGTTTGCTGATGGCAAAATTGATGGGATACGAGTATTATTACTAAAGCCGCAAACTTTTATGAATAAATCTGGTAATTCTGTTGGCGAAATTGCAAAGTTTTTCAAAATCCCTGCAAGTAATATCATCGTTTTTTATGATGAATTAGACCTTTTACCGGGTAAGGTTCGGGTGAAAATTGGCGGTGGAAATGGCGGCCATAATGGCCTGCGCTCGATTGATCCTGTGATTGGCAAAGACTATAAACGAATAAGAGTTGGCATTGGCCACCCCGGACATAAAGACAGAGTAACCAGCCATGTGCTAGGCAATTTTGCTAAAAGCGATGCGCAATGGTTAGATGATTTACTTGATGCAATGAGCAAAAATGTTGCGCTATTATTAAAAAATAATGATGCGCAATTTATGAATAAAATTGCTTTGGCGGTTTTTGGTGAGGCACAAGAGAAGCCGAAAACAAAAGCTAAACAAAAAATCTTAAAGGTGGAAATTGACAAGACAGAATCATCAAACAAAATGGCTGAAAAATTAAAAAACTTTCTAAGGCGAGATTAAAACTTATATAGTTTTTTAAAGAGAACGCTTTGCTCTTATTAACAATATTTCTTCGTACAAATCCAACATTCTTTAATTTTGCTATGACTTATCAATTATATGTATAATTATGAGAGTAACTTTACTTACTCATTTTTTTTTAATAATATTTTCCATTCTAAATACTATCATTTTTTTGGGAGGAATAATGTTTAATAAAGACAAGAATGCGCCAGAAGTGATCAAGCAATTGGAACTTGAAAGATTTCCTCAGAACGCTGGGTGGTACAAATTAGTTTTGCATGATAGTCGAGAAGAATGCAGCAAATGTGAAAAAATATGCGAGATAGCTAATTCAACTACAATGTTGCGCTTGGTCGAAAAGAATACAATCAGTAGATGGACTCGTATTAACTCCACCCTGATCCGGAGTTTTATTGCAGGTGATCCTTTAGAAGTTTCAGTTTATCGTGGTAATGGGCTTGTAAAGGTAAAGATTTTAGGGAATGACTTTTCTGCAAATCAGCACCCTATTCTTGTGCTTCCAAAGAATTCTTGGTCAAAAATATCTTCGAAGGGAGAATGGTCACTTGCTAGTTTTCTTTGCACACCTGGCTTTGAATTTGAGCACCTTGAAATTGCACAAGAAGGCTGGTCGCCAAGTTAATTATTCTTACGTAGCGGCCTATTATATTTAAATCATAGCTACAGCTCCACACTACTATATTGATATTTAGTAAGCTATTAAAAAATCCACATATAAATTGTATGAGGTCAAAACACTTGACCTAAGCCGCCACTAAATCTATCCAGTCACTTAGTCTATTTTTCTTTTTCTGGAGTTCTCTAATGGGTTTTAAGTGTGCAATCGTTGGTCTGCCTAATGTTGGTAAATCTACTCTTTTTAATGCGTTAACTCGGACGGCAGCGGCGCAGGCGGCTAATTTTCCTTTTTGTACTATTGAGCCAAATGTTGGTGAGGTTTTAGTTCCTGATGAGCGGCTTGAGAAAATTGCCGCTATTGCGCTTTCGAAAGAGGTTATAGCAACTCGGCTTAATTTTGTTGATATTGCTGGTTTAGTTAAAGGTGCTTCAAAGGGCGAGGGTTTGGGCAATCAGTTTTTAGCTAATATTCGTGAAACAGATGCCATTGCCTATGTGCTTCGTTGTTTTGAGAATGATGATATTGTGCATGTTAGCGGTATGATTGATCCGATTATTGATGCGCAAATTGTTGAGACCGAACTTATGATTGCCGATCTTGAGAGCCTTAAAAAACGTATTACAGGCCTAGAGAAAAAACTACGAGGACAAGATAAAGAAGCGCAACTAACGCTTGATCTGGTAAATCGCTCAATTAAGGTACTTGAAGATGATAGGCCAGCTCGTTTTGTTGAACGTTCAGAAGACGAAGAAAAAGCTTTCAAAGAACTGCAGCTCCTCACCTCAAAACCAGTACTTTATGTTTGTAACGTTGATGAGGACAGTGCAGCATCTGGCAATGAAATGACAAAACAAGTTGCGGATTATGCTAAAGAGCAAGATGCTTTATCGGTTATTATTTCTGCTGAAATTGAAAGCCAATTAGCGCAACTTGAGAGTGATGAGCAAAAAGAATATCTAGCCGAGCTTGGATTAAAAGAACCCGGACTTAACCGACTTATTGAGCAGGGTTATGAGTTATTAGATTTACAGACCTATTTCACCGCTGGACCACAAGAGACTCGTGCTTGGACAATTTATAAGGGCACAAAAGCCCCGCAAGCAGCAGGGGTAATCCACACCGATTTTGAAAAAGGCTTTATTCGAGCGCAAACCATTGCGTATGATGATTATATTGAATTTAATGGTGAGCAGGGAGCAAAAGAAGCTGGCAAAGCCCGCGATGAGGGCAAGGAATATGTGGTTAAAGACGGTGATGTGATGTTGTTTAAGTTTAATAATTAGAGTTTTTGCTTGACGTTAACGTCAACCTTAGTGTCTTATTGGATTCCGTTTCAAGGGTTGGTTTATTACCCCCCCCTAACCCTCTCCGCAAGGGGGGGGGATAGAAAGTAATCTCCTCGCAAGGAGGAGCAAGAGAGGCATTGATGGGCAATCCAGTTACTAAAGATTTTTTGCATTTTGAAGATTTGCATGTTGGGCAGCAGGTTGATCTTGGCAAAACCAAAGTCACCAAGACGATGATAAAAACCTTTGCGCTTGAGTTTGACCCGTTACCTTTTCATATTGATGAAAAAGCAGCAAAGGCTTCTTTGCTTGGTGGTATTGCCGCTTCTGGTTATCAAACTGGGGCGATTGCTATCAAAATGGCATTAAAAAACTTCCCTGGCACGCTTGCTAGTGCTGGTGGCATGAGTATTACCGACCTTAAATGGAAACGCCCTGTTATGGCGAATGATATTATTGGCGGCACGGTTACCATCACCTTGTTAAAACGAGCGAGATCTAAACCACAATGGGGCATTGTTAACCTTGATTTTGATATTAAAAATCAAAAGAATCAAAGCGTAATGATTATGACGCTGAATAATTTGATTGATGTGCGCAACCCTGAAATTGGCATGGAGGCGGCATCATGACCATGTGGTTTGAAGATATTAACGATGACGATAGCATGGAATTGGGTCAATATTGCTTTACCCAAGAGGAAATTATTAAATATAACAAAGAATATGACAATCAATATTTCCATACAGATCCAGAGCTTGCCAAACATTCGCATTTTGGTGGCATAATCGCCTCTGGCTGGCATACAGCATGTGTTGGGCATCGCTTAATGGTTGATGAAATAAAAAGCCGAGAAGAGGCAATGGTAGCTGAGGGGATGATACCCGGAGTTTCGGGTCCTTCCCCTGGCATAAAAAAAATGACTTTTATGCAAGCAGTAAGACCTGAAGATTGTATTTCTTATAAGCTAACTGTTACCTCAAAACGTGCCTCTGCATCGCTTCCAGGTTGGGGGTTGTTATTTTCAACAATTATTGCAACTAACCAAAAAGGCGAACAGGTTTTTCAATCAGACGTAGCTTCTTTTTCAAAAATGCGAGATTTTAAACCGACATTAAAACAACGCTTTGCTATGTGGGCAGTGAAAATTCCGTTGTTTAAGAGGCTGATTAAGCGTTAGATATTTGACTCCTCTTATTTTTACTTTAAGTTGAAGTAAAATAGTACAATATAAAAAGGAGTATACTCCATGCCAAAACAATTATTTCAACGTCCTGCACCAATTAAAAAATCAAAAATTGGCAAGCATAATTCTGGCCCTTATGGACAGGGAATTCCGACTTTAAAGAATAATAAAGTTGCTAAACCAGATATAAAAGAAAAGAAAACTAAAGATAGCTAAAATAAATCCTGCCATCGTGATTTATTGATGATGGCAGGGAATTTTTTTACATGCGTGTCCACTTTTGCGTTTTACAAAAAATTGCAATGCAGCCCTGCATTTTCAAATTATCGCCAGCAACAGATATGTTTCCTGTATAGGTTTTGTCATCAGCAGGATCACGAACAGTGCCTTTATATTTAGCACCCTCAGCTTTCACTTTGCCAATATTTTGTCCCTTATATGTGCCAGTTTTTAGCACAATACAAAATTCACCACCGCACTTTGAAATAAGCGCCGTTTCCCCGCCTTCAGTTTTCCACTTGCCTAAAATCTCATTGGCATTTGCGCCAAGAGTTACAAAAACAAAAACAAAGCCTACGAATATTATCTTAAAGAATTTTCTCATTATAATTCCCCCTCCCAAGGATATTTGCCCTATTAATAAAGAGCTACATGTAACTATGCCCAATTAATTCAAACTTGCCAAGAGAGGATAAATAATATTTTAATTTTCTAAATTCGTGTCCATTTTTGAGTTTTGCACAAAAATGCAACAGGACAAGCTTTTATCTCCAAAACATCATCTTTTATAAATGCATTAGCTGTGAACTCATTATCCCCTGCTGGGTTATATACAATACCCTTATAGACACCTTCACTAGTAATAAATTTTGCTAGTAATTTGCCTGAAAACTTTCCCGTTTCCATATTAATGCAAAACGAGGTTTCACATTCAGATACTATTGCAATATCCCCTTCTTTTGTTTTCCACTGACCTAGAATTTCATTAGCATTCGCAACTGTTGAAACTAAAGAAAAACCACTAAATAGTATAATAATTTCTACAAATTTTAAAATTTTTTTGATATTCATTTATATTCTTCTAACTATCTATTTTTAAATAATCATATGACTGTTAATTGTGTTCAAAAATGCACACTACAAAAATATAATTACTGCCTAATGTCCATCAAATGTAACTAGTGAATATAGTTCAACATCTTTCTCAATCAATTTTTCAGCACCGCCAATTTCTGGTAAATCAACAACAAAGGCTGCATATTTTAACTTTGCTCCTGTGCGTCTTAATAGAGTAACAGCCGCAATCGCTGTTCCACCAGTTGCAATTAAATCATCAACCAATAAAACACTATCCCCCTCTTTCACCACATCAGCATGAATTTCAACCGTATCCACGCCATATTCAAGCGCATAATTTTGTCCAATTGTTTCCCCTGGTAATTTACCAGCTTTTCTCACAGGCACAAAGCCAACCCCAAGCGATATGGCAACCCCAGCACCAAAAATAAACCCCCTCGCCTCAATTCCTGCAACGTGAGTTATACCCAAACCACGATGAGCACTAGCTATGCGTTCAATGCTTTCACGAAAGCCTTCGGGGTGTTCAATCAGTGTGGTAATATCACGAAACATAATTCCCTTTTTGGGGTAATCAGGAATTGTTCTAATTAATGCCTTCAAATCAATGCTCATTATATCTCCAATTTTCATAAAAAAAGGCTCGTTATGAGCCTTTAATATTATTTATCTCATTATTTCATAAGATTAGTGTTTTACACCAGCCCAAATTCTGCGCTTAACTAGATACATCAGCAAGGCAAAAACAGATAGGAATATTAAAACATTAAGCCCAATGGTTTTACGAGAAACAAGATGCGGATCTGCCATCCAATACATAAAGGCTGTTACATCTTTAGCATATTGTTCAACTGTTAGCGGAACGCCATCACCATCATATTCAACCAACTCTTCCATTAAAGGCGACATCATAGCTATGCCACGCCCTAAGAAAGAATTATATTGTTGGTTATCTGCAATTTCCACACCATGAGGCGGTTCGTCCTCATAATTAACCAAAAGATTATAGATGAAATCCGCTCCACCTTCTTGATAAGCAGTTGCCATATCATAAAAATTCATAGGGAATTTTTTAGCAAGATTGCGAGCTTTTGCCAAAACTGAAAAATCGGGAGGCAAAGCACCACCATTAACTTCACGAGCTTCTCGCTCTGTTGCAAAAGGATTTGGCCACTGATCTGCTAATATTGCAGGTCTTTCACCTTCCTCAAGTTCAGGGTCAATAATATAATATTCAGAAGCTAGTTGTTTAATCTGACTTTCAGGAAACTCAGGCCCACCAGCTTCAGTTAGGTTTCTAAAAGCAATTAGGCTTGCCCCATGACAGGTTGAGCAAACTTCTTGGAAAATCTGAAACCCACGCTGCAACTGGTTAGTATCATAAGTTCCAAAAATACCAGCAAAGCTCCATTTTTGCAACTCAGGGGCTTTCCCAGAAGCTGGTGCTGCTAATGTAGGCGCTGGAATGGCTAATAATACGCTTAAAGCAAGCGCTGAAAAAATCTTTTTCATTTTACTCATTTCCTTCTCCTCCTATTTGTATTTTCTTTGCAGCCTTTGCTTCATGTTTATCCAGAATACTTTCTGAGATAGAATTTGGTAAAGGTTTTGGAGTTTCAATACGTGCCAATATTGGCAGAACGATCAAGAAATAGCCAAAATAATACGCTGTTCCAACTTTTGATAATATCACATATATGCCCTCTGCAACTTGCGCCCCAAGATACATAAGCATTAGGAAATTTAACACAAACAACCAGAAAAACGGTTTGAACATTGGGCGGTAATTTCCAGAGCGAGTTTTTGATTTATCAAGCCAAGGTAGAACCATCAATATTAAGATTGAACCAAACATCACAATAACACCACCCAGTTTGGCATTGATGAATAATACATCAAAATCAACCGCACGTAGCATGGCGTAAAATGGCAATAAATACCATTCAGGCACAATATGCGCAGGTGTTACAAATGGATTGGCACGAATGTAATTATCGGCATGTCCTAATATATCAGGAGCAAAAAACACAAACCATGCAAATGGAATAAAAAACACCACAATCACAAATAAATCTTTCATTGTGTAATAGGGATGGAAAGGAATTGTGTCTGCATTTGATTTCACTTCAACACCAGTTGGGTTGCCATTTCCGGGAACATGCAGTGCCCAAATATGTAGCGCAACAACCGCCGCAATAATAAACGGTAATAGGTAATGCAGTGAGAAAAAACGATTTAACGTTGGATTATCAACAACAAACCCGCCACGTAGAAATTCCAAAATTGGAGTTCCAACCAAAGGAATGGCCGAGAATACGTTGGTAATAACCGTTGCGCCCCAGTAGCTCATTTGACCCCAAGGTAAAGTATAACCCAAGAAAGAGGTTGCCATCATAAGCAAGAATATTATTACACCCAAAATCCACAAAATTTCACGTGGGGCTTTGTATGATCCATAATAAAGACCACGAAACATGTGAATATATACGGCAAAGAAGAACATTGAAGCACCAACTGCGTGCGTTCCTTGAATGATGCGACCATAATTCACATTACGGCGAATATGTTCAACTGAATCAAAAGCCATTTCAATATTTGGCACATAATGCATTGCCAAAATAATACCCGTGACAATTTGCACTACAAGCACAATTGCTAAAACGGCACCCATAGTCCACCAATAATTAATGTTTTTTGGTGTAGGAAAATCCATTAAATGTTCTTTTGAGAATCTGATAAGCGGAAGTCGCTCGTCAAACCATTTCTCAACAGGGTTAGTAGGATTATAATTAGAGTGTGAAGACATTAGTTTTCCCCTTAACCTATTTTAACGAGCGTATCGCTCATAAATTCATATGGCGGCACCAAAAGATTTTTTGGTGCTGGCCCCTTTCGAATACGCCCTGCACTATCATAGTGAGAGCCATGACAAGGACAGAACCATCCGTTAAAATCACCTTTTAAATCATCTGGTTTCTGCCCTAAAGGTACACAACCAAGATGCGTACAGATACCAACCATGACAAGCCATTGCTCATGTCCAGCAATTACACGCTCAGCATCAGTTTGCGGGTCTATCATATCTTCAAGCGGAACTGCTTTTGCTGTTTCAATTTCAGCAGCAGTACGATGACGAATAAAAATTGGTTGTCCACGCCACTTAAAAGTAACTGATTGTCCAACTTCTATTGCTGAGAGATCAGCTTCTATTACGGCAAGAGCTTTCACTGTTGCGTCAGGGTTCATTTGGTCAATGAGCGGCCAGACAGCGGCGGCTGCTCCAACTGCGCCAACAGCTGCGGTTGTGACATATAAAAAGTCCCGCCTTGTTGGATCGTTTTTAACATTTGTAGCCAAGGTCAAAATTCCTCGTTTGTTGTTAATTGCATATTATTTATGCAACTTGTTAAAAATAGAATATTCAAGTACGAATCATACTTATGACCAAAAAGGTCACAACTATTCAGAACTCTTTTTGCACCCAAATAAGCTCTTGTCCAGCCAAAATTCTATGCTTATTGATAGTAAAGCAAAAAATATAGGCAAAATACACAATGAATTTATCAATTGCACTTTTTCAGCCCGACATTGCGCAAAATACTGGCGCTCTAATTCGACTTGGCGCTTGCCTATCTGTAGAAATACATATTATTCACCCAACTGGCTTTGATTTTTCTAGCAAAAAACTAAAACGCTCTGGCATGGATTATATTGAATTAGCAAAAATTGTTGAACATGATAGTTTTGAACAATTTAACGAATGGCGAGAAAAACAAAATAAGCGCCTTATTTTGCTTAGCACCAAAGCCAAGCAATCTGTTTATGAAACGGCGACAGGAGTATTTGAGTTTCAAAAAAACGATATAATATTATTGGGTCGAGAAAGTTCTGGCGTACCTGATTATGTTGTTCAAAAAGCAGATATGGCAGTTCGTATTCCGATGAAAGAAAATACCCGATCATTAAATGTTGCCATTGCTGCCACTATGGTTCTTAGCGAAGCAATGCGCCAAACGGGTGGATTTTTAGATCTTACTTAACAACTAGGTCACCCTGAGCATAGCCGAAGGGTCTAAGATGCTTCGGCTCTTTACGTGCTAACGCCGCACAGGTTGGTCAGCATGGCAATTTCAAGGAATATCAAAAAACCAAACTAGTCGATCCTATTTAGCAATTCCTCACGAGTTAATTTGAAATCACTTTCAATCCACTCGCTTTCAAGCTTTGTTAGAATTTTTCCAAGTTTTTGGCTTGGTTCAATTCCTGCATCAATAAGGATTTTACCGCTAATTGGAAATGGCGGCACTTTTATTGC
>JAMONS010000014.1 GCA_027065555.1 Hyphomicrobiales bacterium
AGTTTCTTGTGGGTTTGAGGTTTCTTCGCCAGTAGTAGGCGTTTTTATGTCATCAAGAATATCAGTTTTTAGAGTATTTTGAGGTTCGAGTTCAACCTCATATTCGTTAGACATTGCTGGGGACATTGTAGATTGTTCAATATCTGGCAGAGGAAAATCATCTGGATAATAATTATCTTCCTTTGTTGCAGATTTGGCCTCATTAATCACTTCATCGATTGAGTTAGGTGCGACATCATCAATATTGTTGGCTTCTTGGTCAATACTGCTGGTTTCTTGTGTTGATAGATTAGAAATATTATTATCTGCCTCTGCCTCTGCCTCTGGCACCTCATTTTCTATATTTTGCTCGCTAAGCTCTATTTGATTATCACTTGGCTCATCAATCACATCTTCAGCCTGCTCGTCATTACTAATTGATGATATTTCTTGAGTTTTACCAGCTTTAGTTGCTAATTTTGTAGCTTGAGAAATCCAGTTCTCACGATCAATCCGCCCCTTAAAAAGCAATTTGTCATCAACTTTAAGTATTTCTTCTTTGCTAAAGCTAGCTATTTGAGAAAATTTTGTAATGCCTAAAGCGTTGAGTTTTTTCTCAATTACAGGCCCAATACCAGAAACTAGCTTAAGATCGTCTGGCTCACCCTTTTGTGCAACAAACAGAATTTCTTTTGCTGTCTCTTCTTCTTGCTCAACAGGTTTAATTTCTTTACTTGAACTTTCAATCGTTTCTATTTTCTCTTCAAGGGGAGGTAAATTAGCATGTTCGCTTAAATCTGCATTAAGTGCGAGTTCTGCTTCTTCTTGTTCTTTTTGGGCTAAAAGCTTTGCTTGGCGCTTCTCTTCTTCTTGTTCTTTTTGAGCTAAAAGTTCTGCTTCTCGTTTTTCTTGCTCAAGCTTGATAGCTTCCTCTCGCTCTTCTTGCTCTTTTAGCTGTGCGAGTAACATTTCTGTTGCGTCTTGCTCTACTTCACGTATGCAATCTTCAAGTTCAAGCCGATGTTTGGTTATTTCTTTTGCAGGTAATGGAGGCTCGATTGAACGTAATTGCCCAACTAGGGCTGAGCGTGCTTTTTCATAAACTTTTCGCCTTGCATTACCATTGTTTTCTGGTAGTGCTCCAATCGCTTTGCTTAAAAGCCCTTTATAATCAGCCATATTTTAACCTAATAATCTTTCTTAAAAATTCATTATAGTATAAAAACTTTAATCTTGAAACGGGTCATGCACAAGAATTGTGTCTTCTCGTTCTGGACTTGTGGAAAGCATAGCAACTGGTGCACCGATAAGCTCTTCAATATGTCGGACATACTTAACGGCGCTTGCTGGTAATTGCGCCCATGTGCGTGCCCCTCTTGTTGTGTCATCCCAACCTTTCAGCGTTTCATAAATAGGTTTAACATCTTGTTGCGCCCCCATTGAGGCTGGGAAATAGTCAATTCTTTTACCATTTAACTCATAACCAACACAAATTTTAATTTCTTTCATACCATCAAGCACATCTAATTTAGTTAATGCAATGCCATTTATGCCAGAAGTTTTAATCATTTGACGCACTAGAACCGCATCGAACCAGCCGCAACGACGTTTACGACCAGTAACTACGCCAAATTCATGCCCCTTTTCGCCCAAAAATTGCCCAATTTCATTATTCTGCTCAGTCGGGAAAGGCCCCTCCCCAACTCTTGTTGTGTAGGCTTTAGTTATGCCAAGCACATAATCTATTGCACCCGGCCCCATGCCAGAGCCAGTTGCTGCTTGTCCTGAAACTGTATTTGAAGAAGTAACAAATGGATAAGTTCCATGATCATTATCTAACAGTGCCCCTTGTGCCCCTTCAAATAAAATTCGTGCGCCGTTTCGTCTTTTTTCATCAAGCAGCCGCCAAACCTGCCCCATATAGGGTAAAATCCTATCGGCAACTTGCATTAATTCATCAACGATTACCTGTGTCTCTATTTCACTTAGCCCTAAACCACGCCGCAAGGCATTATGATGCGTTAAAAGCCGCTCAACTTTAATTTTTAATGTATCAGGTTCTGCTAAATCCATCACTCTTATGGCACGTCTACCAACTTTATCTTCATATGCGGGGCCAATGCCACGCTTTGTTGTGCCAATTTTTAGGCCAGAAGCAGAGCCTTCTCTAATAGCGTCTAATTCTTGATGAACTGAAAGAATAAGCGAAGCATTTTCAGCCACCATTAAAACATCAGGCGTGATATTTACTCCTTGGGCGCTTAATTTTTCTATTTCAGCAACAAAATGATGTGGATCAACCACCACACCATTGCCAATTACTGATAATTTACCACGCACTAGCCCAGACGGGAGCAATGATAATTTATAAACCTTGCCATCAATCACCAAAGTATGGCCAGCATTATGGCCACCTTGAAATCGCACCACCACATCAGCTCGATTGCTAAGCCAATCAACTATCTTACCTTTACCCTCATCGCCCCATTGTGAGCCGACAACTACAACATTTGCCATTTTTAATCCTTTTATACTTGTCGCCGTTGGTCGCTTTGCTTCCGACCCCGACACCCCCGCCGTTTTTCTTTTTCCACGCTATAATCTCGCTAGGTTGCTCTCTTTATATTTGTCGCTGCTACTCGTTTTGTTCTCTTTTCTTGCGTTCGCGCCACGCAGGCTGACCTCGCCTGTCCGCGGTAGCCTTGGCGTAGGTGGAACACCCCCGCTGTTTTTTTCCATGCTTATGCCATACAGCCTGTCTGACCCCGCTTGTCTGCCGTTATTAGTGATTTGCAAAATTAAGTAGTTTGCAAATTGATTTAGCTCCCCTATAGCAAGAAGAACAACAATGACAAAGTAAGAATTGTTATGAAAAATGCTAATACACCACAATATGGCAAATTAAGCGCAAATATTTCGCAAGCATATCTATTATTGATCATTGCACCGCTGTTATGGGGTGGAAATCTTGTTGCTGGCAAATTAGCTGTTGATCAAGTTGATCCAAATATCTTGCTGCTTGGGCGTTGGTTTGGTGCTTCTTTAATTCTTATTATTATTGCTTCAAAATATATAAAACCTGACTGGCAAAAAATAAAACCACGCCTGTTAATTTTAATTCTTTATGGGGCTTTGGGTTTTGCAGCTTTTAATTTGCTTATGTATAATTCTGCTTATTTCACTTCAGGGTTAAATATGTCCATTGAGCAAGCATCTATTCCTGTTTTGGTTTTGCTTGGTAATTTTTTGATTTTTAAGGTTCGTGCCAGACCATTGCAAATTATTGGCCTTGTTTTGACAATTATTGGGGTAATGTTTGTTGCTAGCGCTGGGGATTTGAGAAAAATATTAGCGCTTGAGATGAATATTGGTGATGTAATGGTTTTAGGTGCTTGTTTTTTATATGCTGCCTATTCGCTTGCATTAAAATATAAGCCAAAAATTCATTGGTTAAGTTTTATGTTAGTTACGTCGCTTGCAGCTTTTGGCGCATCATTTATTTATCAAATAATTATTGAAGCAGGGTTTGATAATATTATTTCTCAAATCCCCAAAATTACTTTGCTTGGCTGGGGGACGATTTTTTATGTGATGATTTTTCCATCAATATTGGCGCAAATTTTTTATGCTCGAGGAGTAGAGCTTATCGGGCCAAATCGTGCTTCAATTTTTATAAATCTGTTGCCAGTTTTTGGCACAATATTATCAATAATTATTCTTGGCGAGAAATTTGAAACCTATCATTTAATAGCTTCAATATTGGTAATTTTAGGGATTATTTTGGCAGAATATTCTGTTCGCAAAAAACAATAAAAAACCCGACTTAAAAAGCCAGGTATTTTATAATTATATGACAGCAAACTTAATATTTGCGTTTTGCAGGAGCAGCTGTATCTAGGCCACCTTCGTGCTGAATACGCTTGCGAGCTAATTTACGTGCCCGCCGAATTGCTTCTGCCTTTTGGCGCGCTCTTTTTTCAGATGGCTTTTCGTAATGATTGCGTAATTTCATTTCACGAAATACGCCTTCACGTTGTAATTTCTTTTTAAGCGCTCTTAACGCCTGATCAACATTATTATCACGTACACTTACTTGCAAAAGTCCATCACCTTTTCAAAATTTAATAATCTAGCATAATTTAATGAACTGATATGAATAAAAGGTCAAAGAAAACCTTTCATCAACCAGCTATGCTAGTTCTGTTGTTCGGCTCACTAGCAAACAATAGGGTGCTTGTCCAGCATTTGTGGATTATATTAGTGTTATTTTGCTAGTTTATTCGCTTAAAAAACTAATATGGTTCAAATGACCCATTTTTCGCCCCTCACGCACTTGTTTTTTGCCATAAAAATCTGGGCGAGTGCCAGATTGCAAATCTTTGTGTGCATCTATTATTTCATCACCTATCAAGTTTTCCATTGTGACATTTGCTAAGCGAGTTGGATCTCCAAGCGGCCAATTAGCAATGGCACGAATATGCTGCTCAAATTGACTGGTGAAGCACACTGCTTGTGTGAAGTGGCCAGAATTATGCACACGAGGGGCAATTTCATTTACAATTAATTTTGCATATGGCTCATTTGCTACAACAAAAAATTCTATCCCCAGCACTCCAATATAATCGAGCGATCCAATTATTTCATGTGCAATACGGGAGGCACGCTTTCTTGTTATATTATCAATATTTGCTGGCACTGTGCTGGTTTTAAGAATGTGATTTTCATGTATATTTTCACTGGCATCATAATCACGCACTTGGCCACGCCTATTGCGAGCAACTATGATAGATATTTCTCTTTCAAAAGAAATGAATTTTTCAGCAATAAGTGTTGAGCCTTTAAGCTCATTAAAAGCTTGTTCTATTTGTTGTTCGGTTTTAATTATTCTTTGTCCCTTACCATCATATCCCATGCGTGTGGTTTTTAGCACAATGGGTAAAGTAATTTCTTTAACAGCATTTTCTAAATCGCTTAAAGTTTCAACCTTCATATATTGCGCTACTGCAATATCATTGCTGGCTAAGAACAATTTTTCTTTTAATCTGTCTTGAGCGATTTCTAAAATTGTGGATGATGGGGCAACTGGTTTTATTTTTTCAAGAAATTTGAGCGATTGTGTCGGTAGGTTTTCAAACTCATAGGTGATTATATCAACTAGATTTGCAAATTCAGCTAGTTTTTTTTCATCATCATAATTAGCAATAAATTTTAGCGGCGTAACATCAAAAGCCGGGCTATCTGGGTCGGGACAATATATCGCTACTTTAAAGCCAAGTTGTAGCGCACTTAGAGCTAGCATTTTTCCTAATTGTCCACCGCCAACAATGCCTATTGTTGCGCCCTGTTCTAATATTTTATTTTCTTGATTACTCATCCGCTATTCATCCACTGGGAAATCTGCAATCGAATTAGTTTGCTTTTCTCTAAATATTGTCAGGCTTTCTTCTATTTCACTATTATTAAGCGAAAGCACAGAGGCGGCTATAAGCGCTGCATTTTTTGCTCCAGCCTCACCAATAGCAAGAGTTCCAACAGGAATGCCTGCTGGCATTTGCACTATTGAGAGTAGGCTATCTTTGCCGCTTAGAGCATGTGATTGTATTGGAACACCAAATACTGGCAATGAAGTAAGAGAAGCTACCATTCCGGGTAAATGCGCCGCTCCGCCAGCACCAGCAATTATTACCTTAAAGCCTTCTTCTCGTGCTAAGCTAGCAAATTGATAAAGACGTTGCGGGGTTCTATGTGCTGAAATAATGCGAGCCTCATATGCAATATTTAATTCATCAAGAATATTGGCACTTTCACGCATGGTTGCCCAGTCGGATTGTGATCCCATAATTATAGCAATAGGAGGTGATGTGAACATTTTCTATTTCCAAAAAGTAAAATCTGTAATTAACTCAAAATAAACAAAGGTGCAAGTTATGCGATAATTTCAGGTAAAATAATTTTCTCAATTTCGATAATTTTATCTTTAACTGCCAATTTGCGCTTCTTCATGCGTTGAACAAGCATTTTATCTGTGCAATGTGAATTAATAACTAGATTAATCGATTCTTTTAGGTCGGCATGTTCTTGGCGTTTAGTGGCTAATTCAAGCCCTAATCTTGCTTTTTGTATTTTTGTAAGTGGTAACATGGATCGCAACTCTATTAAATCATATAATAATATTGCACATTTTTCCTCACTTTGCACGAAATAACAAAAAGTTTTTATTTTCCTATCGACATTGCGGTGTTTTTTTGAGAGCATATAATTGTTTTAAACAAAGGAGATATAATGAGTGTACAAAACCATATTGTTGCATTGCAGCAGCGTCACCTTGAGCTTGAAGAAAAACTACAAGCGGAACTTACCCACCTAACTGCAGATGAGCAGATAATTAGTGAGTTAAAACGAAAAAAACTTGAAATTAAAGATGAATTAGCAAAGCTAAAAATTGAAGCTGCTTAAATTTTCTATCTTAAAAAGGTCGCAAACTTATTGCGACCTTTCATTAATTGCTCTTTTGCATTAATCGCTCTTTTTTATGGACTTTAGATTAGCAAATACTGATTCGGCATCAATTACATCTTCACCAGAATTTACTTTTGTATCAGTTTCACCAAGTTCAGAATTTTGACCAATATTCATAATATCTTCAAGCGTATGCGCAGATTTTGATAGAGCTTCTTCAGCTGAAAGCAACATTGTGCCGCCCATTGCATCTTCTTCATCAGGAGAAATTCCAGATGATTTTCTTACTTCCATATCAAGATCGATTTGCGAGCAAAGTCCAAGCGTTACTGGATCTAGCATATTAAGATTGGCGCTATTCCAATGAGTGCCTTCACGCACTGCCGCAATAGTAGTTTTTGTCGTACCAACAAGCCTAATTATCGCCGCATCTTTAAGTTCTGGGTGGTTACGAACTATCCATTTTATTGCACCTGGACGCTCGTTACGCCGAGAAATAGGGGTATATCTTGGCCCTTTTTTGCGCCTGGTTGGGATTAAAACTTTTGGCTCTGATATTTTCATTTTGTATGAATTATCGCTCTCAGCCTTTGCAATTTCATCACGAGTTAGCTGGCCATTATTAATGGGACTAACTCCCATAACGCCGCCAGATACATCACCATCGGCAATGCCTTGCACCTCAAGTAAATGTAAAGAACAAAAATCCGCCACTTGCTCAAAAGTAAGTGCAGTATTATCAATTAGCCATACGGCGGTTGCCTTGGGCATTAAAAGTGTGGTTGCCATTTTTCTCTCTTTATTAGTTATTGCTATTAAGCATAAAATATCCCCATAAATATTTTGCTGGAGCGCCTTTCAAAACGCCCCACCTCAATAATATTTATGAGGGGGATTTATAAGCAATATAAACATTTAGCTAAAATTTGCAATCCCAATAATAAATATCCCCCAATTCAAATTAGAATTGCAAGTTTTTTGCTTGAATAACCCCCTCAAGCGCAATTACTTGTGCTAATCCTTTGGCGCTCAAACTATCATCAATCGATAAAAGCGCTATGGCATTACCTGCTTGTTTTTCTCGACCAAGATTAAAGTTTGCAATATTTACCTCAAGCTCACCTAATAAAGTACCCAAACGCCCGATGAAACCCGGCTTATCGGCATTAGTGATATAAAGCATATTTGGTGTTATTTCTGCTTCTAGATTTATGCCCTTAACCTGAATGATGCGTGGCTTGCCACCAGCAAAAATAGTGCCTGCAACGGATCTTTCTTGTGTTTCAGAAGTGACTGTTAGGCGGATATAATTTTCATATGCGCCTTGTTGCTCACGGCTTACCACCTCAATATTTATGCCTCTATCTTTTGCCAAAGCTGGGGCTGAAACCATGTTCACATCACCAAGCAAAGGTTTAAGCACGCCAGTAATTGCCGCCGCTGTCATTGGTTTGGTATTGAGCGAGGAAACATCGCCCTCATATTCTATGCGAATACCAGAAATGGCTGTTTCAGTTAACTGGCCTGCAAATGAGCCAAGCATTTCGCTCAGATTAACAAATGGTGTTAAGCGGGGTGCTTCCTCAGCTGATATTGAGGGGAAATTTAGTGCGTTGGTTATTTCACCGCTCATTAAATATGCTGAAATTTGTTGCGCTACTTGTATGGCTACATTTTCTTGTGCTTCTGATGTTGAAGCGCCAAGATGGGGGGTGCAAATTACGTTTGGAGCGTTAAAAATTGGGTGCTCTTTTGCTGGCTCGGTTGCATAAACATCAAGCGCTGCTCCTGCGACTTTTCCGCTTTCAAGAGCATCTTTAAGGGCTTCCTCATCTATTAGTCCACCACGAGCGCAATTTACAATTCTTACGCCATCTTTCATTTTGGCAATGGCCTCTCTTGAAATAATATTTCGAGTTGCATCAAGCAAAGGCGTGTGTAGTGAGATGAAATCGGCACGTGCTAATAGATCATCAAGCTCAACTTTTTCAACACCAATATCTTCTGCTCTTTCAGGGGTTAAAAACGGATCAAAAGCAATAACCTTCATTTTTAAACCCTGCGCCCTATCGGCAACGATTGAGCCAATATTTCCAGCACCAATTAGCCCTAGAGTTTTGGCGGTAACTTCAACACCCATGAAACGAGATTTTTCCCATTTTGATGCTCTAGTTGAACTATCGGCTTCAGGAATTTGGCGAGCCAGCGCTAACATAAGAGAAATTGCATGTTCGGCGGTGGTGATTGAATTGCCAAATGGCGTGTTCATCACGATTATGCCTTTTGTCGTTGCGGCAGGAATGTCAATATTATCAACGCCAATACCAGCTCTGCCGACAACTTTAAGATTTTTTGCTGCGGCAATAATTTTTTGTGTAACTTTGGTGGCGGAGCGAATTGCTAAACCATCATAATCACCAATAATTTGATGCAATTTTTCTTTGTCTTTGCCAATTTCAGGCAAATAATCTACTTCAACGCCATTTTGTTTGAAAATCTCAACGGCGGTTGGGCTTAATTTATCGGATACTAATACTTTAGGCATTTTTGCCTCCTAATTTGTTGTTTTGGTTTCTATCTCTTCACTCTTCGACAAGCTCAGGGTGAGGTTGGGAGTTTTGTTTTTTCCTAACATTCATAGTTCAATAAGTTTACCATGAAATTTGGGAGTTAAGTTATTCTCCATCCCTCATGGTGAGCTTGTCGAACCGTGAAGAGACGAAGAAAATACTAATTAAAGTGCGGCTAGCTCTTGTGCAAAAGCCCAGTTAAGCCATGGAGTTAGCTTTTCAAGATCGCTTGCCTCAATGGTTGAGCCAGCCCAAATCCTAAACCCAGAGGGCGCATCACGATAAGCGCCAATGTCATAGGCGACATTTTCAGCGTCAAGTTTTGAAACCATTCGTTTGGCAAATGCTGCTTGCTCACCGGCACTTAAAGAGCTAACTTTTTCATCAGTAATGATAAGGCAAACCGAAGTGTTAGATCGCTGTTCAGGATCTTTTGCCAAAAATTCAACCCAAGCAGTTTTTTCAACCCAAGTATTTATGGCAGAAAAATTATCGTTTGCTCGTTTTTGCATTCCTTCAAGTCCGCCAATAGATAGTCCCCACTGCATCGCATCAATAGCGTCTTCAATGCATAACATTGAAACAGTGTTGATGGTAGCGGCGGAAAAAATCCCTGAAATTAACTTATTGCCTTTTGTAAGGCGAAAGATTTTTGGTAATGGGCGATTTGGTGTGTAGCTTTCAAGTCGCTGAACTGCCTTAGGTGAAAGAATTATTATGCCATGTTGCGCTTCACCACCTAGCACTTTTTGCCAAGAAAATGTTGTTACATCAAGTTTGCTAAAATCAATATCTTGCGCAAAAACTGCAGAAGTTGCGTCGCATATTGTTAGGCCAGTGCGATTTGCATTAATCCAAGTGCCATTTGGAACACGAACACCAGAAGTTGTGCCGTTCCAAGTGAACACCACATCATTGTTGAAATTGACTTTTGTTAGATCTGGCAATTCGCCATAGGGCGCTTCTAGCTTGTTCACATTTTCAAGCCTAAGCTGTTTTATTACGTCAGTAACCCAGCCAGAGCCAAAGCTCTCCCATGCCAGCATATCAACGCCTCTTTCGCCAAGCAGTGACCAAAGCGCCATTTCCATTGCGCCAGTATCAGAGGCTGGCACGATGCCGATCAGATAATCGCTTGGCACTTGTAAAAGCTCACGAGTGAGGTCAATGGCTTTTTGAATACGTGCTTTGGCAGGTTTGGCACGGTGCGAGCGGCCAATAAGTGCGCCAGATAATACGTCAACGCTCCAGCCCGGACGTTTGGAGCAAGGGCCTGAAGAAAAATTGGGATTGTTTGGAAAAATAGTAGGTTTTACGGCCATTACGCCGTTAGTCTTTTGATCAATCATGATCTATCCTCTCAGATAGTGAGCCCCTCGTTGGGGAGGGGTGGCCCACTGAGGCAGTTACACCCTCTAAAAATAAAAATCAAGAAAAAAATTTTAGAGGGAGGGAGGGCATATTTAGGTTAAGATTAGTTGCTTTTCCTATTATGCCACCCTATCACTATATCGATATATTATGTTGATAGGTTAAAACTAAATTTATGAAAAATATAATTCTTTGGATATTATTGGCGCTTATTTGGAGCTCCTCATTTTTAGCAATTAAATTGGGGGTGGAGGATATTGCTCCCTTTACTTTAGTTGCTATTCGTATGATAATTAGCACGCTTATTATCGTATCTATTTTACGGATTAAATCACTAAAACTACCAAGAGATATGCGTTCGTGGGTAATAATGATTATTATTGGGCTTAGCGGAAGTATTATCCCTTTTGTGCTTATTTCTTATGGAGAGATTTATGTTCAGAGCGGGCTTGCTGCTTTATTGATGGGTATTACGCCAATTATAACAGTATTATTTGCTCCACTGGTGCATGAAGATGAAACACTAACCTTAAAAGCACTATTTGGTGTTTTTATTGGAATATTGGGGCTTTTGGTGTTGATAACGCCTAGTGCATTAACTCAAATTGGGGCGCATTTCTTGGGTCAGATAGCTATTTTAGTGGCAGCTTTATTGTACGCTTTTTCAACATTATTTGTACGTAAATATGCCAGATTACCTGTTTTAGTCATCAGTGCAGGATCGATGATATCAGCAACAATACTAATTGTAATTCTTGCACTTATCATTGACAATCCGTTTGCCATGGCAATGCCAAGTAATTCCTCAATCATTGCGGTAATTTATCTTGGTATTTTCCCGACAGCTATTGCGACTTTGATATATTTTTATCTTATCTCAAGAGTTGGTGCGGCACGCATATCAATGATAAATTTTGTTGTGCCTGTGGTTGGTGTGATTTTAGGCGCTCTATTCCTTGATGAGAGATTCTCGCTTAATGTATTTATTGCATTATTGATGATTATTTTTGCTGTCTATTTGGTTGCTAAAAAACCTAAGAAGCGATTTCAAAACACTAGTGATAAATAAAATGGATTGCATGGAGGTGCGTTTTGCAATAAAGCTCTAGTCATTAGAGCTTTAAGAGGATTTTAATGTATTTAATTGGTGAATTATCAAAACAAACTGGGGTGAAAATTCCAACCATTCGTTATTATGAGGAAATGGGGTTAATTGAAAAGCCTCATCGCACTAGTGGCAATCAGCGCCAATATGAAAAAGAGGGTTTGGAGCGGTTGTCATTTATTAAACATGCTCGTGATCTTGGGCTCTCGATTGAGGATATTCGTGAATTAGTTGATTTAAGCTCATCGCCAGAAAAATCTTGCAAACAAGCACATGAAATTGCACATCATCATTTGCAATTTATAAAAACTAAAATAAGTAAATTAAGAAGGCTTGAAAAAGAGCTTAAAAGAGTAGCCCTTTTAGATGATGAGGGACATGTGGGGAAATGTAAAATAATTGCCTCCTTAGCGGATCATCGGCTTTGCAAGGGTGAACATTGAAATAAGGGTGAGCATTGAAATATTGGCTTAGAGTTTTTAAGAAATTGATTCATATCAATAGATAAGGCTAAAATCAGATTATAAAGATTTATGAAATCTAATAGTCACTTTTCAAATGCGTCATTTGGCAAGCAAAAAGCCAATAAAAATAAAGCAAATAGCTTGAAAAACCTATTGCCGCCTTTGCCTTTGTTTGTCTTGCAGCCATTGCTAAATCATATTGTTAGCTCTGTTGCCAAAAAGCACCCAGAATTATTTGATCGGTTGGGCGATAACGCCAATAAGGTCTTTCTAATTGATCCAAGTGATTTGCCGCTTTTTTTAGTTCTGCAACCAAACCCGCTAAACCCAACTCTTAAAGCCTATAATCAAAATGAAATAATTGAACATGACACTTATATTTGTGGGACATTTGCAACTCTTATGCAAATGATTGATGCGCAAAGCGATAGTGATGCTTTGTTTTTCAATCGTGAAATTAGAGTTAGTGGAGATAGCGAAGCAATGGTTGCATTGCGAAATGCGCTTGATGATATGGAGGGCTCTTTGGCAAAAGATGTTGCAAAAAGCTTTGGGCCTCTCTCAAAACCTGTTTTGTTGGCAATGCAAAAATTTAGCAAAGGCTCAGGCAAAGAAAATGGATAAAGTGCAAAAACCAGAACTTATTTGCCCTGCTGGCACCCCTGCCTCATTGCGCACTGCAGTTGATGGTGGAGCGGATGCGATTTATTGCGGGTTTGTTGGGTCAACTAATGCACGAAATTTTCCTGGTCTTAATTTTTCGTTAGATGAAATGGCAAAATCGGTGCTTTACGCTCATGATAGGGGAGCAAAATTGCTTTGCGCTATAAATTCTTTCCCAACCGCAGGGCGCACTGATATTTGGAAAAAAGCAATAGATGATGCTATATCTATTGGGGTTGATGCGGTGATAATTGCTGATATTGGCATGGCGGATTATATGAGTAAAAAGCACCCAAATGCTCGCATTCATCTCTCGGTGCAAGCTGGGGCATCATCTGCTGAAAGTATTAACTTTTATTGTGAGCGTTTCGATATTAAGCGAGTAGTTTTGCCTCGTATCCTAACTGTTGGCGAAATTAAAAAAGTGCATGATGCAATAGATTGCGAAATTGAAGCGTTTATTTTTGGCAATATTGGCATGATGGCAGAGGGGCGTTGTTCTTTGACCAATTATGTTACTGGAAAATCTACCAATATGGACGGCGTATGCTCGCCTGCAAATTTTGTGCATTATGAAGAAGATATAGATAATAATCTTACTACAAGGTTAGGAGAATTTGCCATTGATTGTATTGCTTGTGGGCAAAGTGCTGGTTATCCAACCATTTGCAAGGGGCGCTATAATGCAGATCATCGTGATGCTTATTATGCTTTTGAAGAGCCGATAAGCCTTAATTTAACGCACCTTTTGCCTGATCTTATTAAGGCAGGTGTAAGCGCTCTTAAAATTGAAGGGCGACAACGCTCAAAATCTTATATCCGCTCAGTTGTTTCCTCTTTTCGCAACGCAATAGATGGATATGCAAGAGGCGAAACACCAGATATTAGCGATCTTTTAGCGCTTACCGAAGGTCATAAACAGACCGAAGGTGCGTTTAAATCTAAGATTTGGCGTTAGGACAATAAAATGAATAAAGCAAAATTAAATATTGGGCCAAATCTTTTTAATTGGCAGCCAGAAAAATGGCGTGATTTTTATTTTGAGGTGGCAGATGTTGCGCCGATTGATAAGGTGTTTCTTGGTGAGGTTATTTGCTCAAAACGTGCGCCATTATTTTATGGTGAATTTGATAAGGTTGTTGATCGGTTAGAAAAAGCTGGCAAGCAAGTTGTGTTTTCAACTCTCGCAGAGGTTACTTCAAATGTTGATCGCCGTTTAATGGAAAAACAGGCAAATGATAAGAATTTTTTCATTGAGGTTAATGATATTGCGGCTTTGTTTTTTCTAAAAGATAAAAAGCATAGCATAGGCTCTTATGTAAATTGTTATAATGAAGATGCGTTGGAGTTTTTTGCTAAAAATGGCGCAACTAATATTTGTCTAAATCCTGAAATGCCAAAATCGGGAATAGAAGCGCTTAATAAGACGGCAAAGCAATTAGATGTGGAGCTTGAAGTGCAAATATTTGGGCGTATCGGCTTGGCGCTTTCGGCACGTTGTTATCATGCTAGAGCGCATGATAGAGTTAAGGATACGTGCAAATTTATTTGTGATATTGATGAAGATGGCATGGATTTAACTACCCTTGAAGGGCAAAAATTCTTAACCATAAATGGTATTCAAACCATGTCTTATACTTATTTGAATTTGGTCAATGAGATGAGCGAATTGCAAAAAATAGGCATTAATAATTTTCGCCTTTCTCCTCATTCAAGTGGCACTATAAAAGCCAGCAAGGTCTTTCGCTCATTGCTTGATGGTGAAATAGATGAGAAAGAAGCAAGCGCTATGCTTGACGAGCAAGATTTGGGCGCACCATATTCAAATGGTTTTTATCATGGCATTGCAGGGTATGAGTGGCGAGTTTAATATAAAGCTAAACTACTATATTAACCATATTTAATTTTATAAATCACAATAATACCTACTAGTGTCACGGAGGCAATATTTGCAATAATAATGGGTAAAGAGCCAAGCGCAATTCCATAAATTAGCCAAAGACTAACTGTTGCCAATATTAAAACATTTGTCCATAAAGACAAAGCATGTGTTTCTTTATCTCGAACTAATTTTATAACTTGGGGCAGCCAACAAATAGTGCCAAGCAATGCAGCTGACATTCCAATAGTTTCAATAATCCAAACAGGCATTTTATTTTTCCACGATTCGAAATTTATGCTTATCACATTTTTTTCAAATTAGTATAGCATTGATGTAAAATATGATATTTGCTGTTTGGTGGTGTAAATGAATTGACCGTTATATTTTTACTATACTCTATTTTATTAAGCTAGCATGAGCCTATCAAGATAATTATTATTTGCTCTTGTTAGCGCTTCTCGCCACTGCTCTTTTGGTTGGTGTTGGGCATGAGCAAATGAGATTTCAACTTCATCAACTCCGCAACGAATAGCTAGTGGATATTGATCTACAAGCAGGTTTCCTTTGGCACGAATTATTCCTTTATAGCCATTTTGACGTAATAGCTTTGCTAGTGAAAAACCACGCCCATCTGCAAATTTTTCAAATTTAATTATTATCATATCTTTGCTTAAATCAATTTGGCTAATTTTAGCATTGCCATCAATTTCTAAGGTGTTTTTAGAACTATCAATTTCAGCTTTTTCAAAAAAACCATTTCTAACAATTGTGCTTTTCGCAGTAATATTAGAAAATGCTTTTTGTTGTTTATGCAACATTTGCTTGTTCCTCTTTGGGGTATAGGGCGTTAATAAAGGGCTTTTTGCCCAAGCGTTTATAGCTAGATAAAAAACTCTCATCTGGATTATTACGTAAATTTAGATAGGCCTTTATTAGGCGTTTAATTGCTGGTAATAATTCATCAGAAGAAAATCCGGGGCCAGCTCTTTTGCCGATATTCATAGAAAGATTTTCTTCACCGCCCAAAGTTATTTGATAGCTTTCTTTGCCCTGTTTTTCTAAACCCAAAATTCCGATATGGCCAACATGATGATGCCCACATGCGTTGATGCAGCCTGAAATTTTTAATTTTAATTGCCCGATTTCTTCTTCAAGATTTAACTCATTAAAATGTTTGGCAATTTGTTTGGCAACGGGAATAGAGCGAGCGGTTGCAAGGGCGCAATAATCCATTCCGGGGCAGGCAATAATATCTGAAATAAGTCCAATATTATTTGTTGCAAGATTTGCTTTTTGTAACTCCTTAAAAACTCCTGATAAGTCGGATTTATGTACGTGTGGCAATATGATATTTTGCTCATGGCTTATGCGCAATTCATCGTGAGAATATTGTTTTGCCAAACCCGCCAATGTTTTTATTTGATCTGATGTTGCATCACCCGGAGTTTCACCAATATTTTTTAGGGATACAGAAACAATCGCATAATCTTTATTCTTATGTTCGTTAATATTATTTTTTATAAAGTTAGAAAATTGCGCATTTTGCTTAAGCTCGGTTTTATAATCATCTATATTTGCTTGTTTGAAATTTGGCAGCTTAAAGCGCTCATTTATTGCAGAAATCAACTTATCTGAAGGTTGTTTGAAATTTTTCTTTTGGATAAGAAAATTTTCTTCAATTTCCTGTTTTATTTTTTTAATTCCATTTTCATGCACTAGAATTTTAATGCGGGCTTTATATTTATTATCACGCCGCCCATTAAGATTATAGACAACCATTATAGCTTCTATATAGGGTAAAAGGTCAGCTTTTGGTAAAAAGCCTTTAAGCAATTTACCAACAAATGGTGAGCGTCCAAGCCCGCCACCAAGATATATTTCATAGCCTAAATTGCCCTGTTTGTCTTTTTTCAAAAGCAGGCCAATATCATTAGATCTAATTACTGCTCTATCTTTTGGTGAGCCTGAAATTGCGATTTTGAATTTTCTTGGTAGGAATTGAAATTGTGGGTGATCAGTTGAATATTGGCGTAATAATTCAGCGCTTGGGCGTGGATCGGCAACCTCATCAATTGAAGCACCAGCAAAGTGATCGCTAGTTACGTTTCTAATGCAGTTACCAGAAGTTTGAATGGCGTGCATATCAACTTGAGCCAAATCATTTAAAATATCTGGTACGTCTTTTAGTTTTGGCCAGTTAAATTGTACATTTTGTCGAGTGGTAAAGTGCGCATAATTCTTGTCATATTTATTTGCAATATAGGCTAATTGGTGCATTTGTTTTGAATTAAGCGAGCCATAGGGAATTGCCACTCGTAACATATAGGCGTGTAATTGCAGATATAGCCCGTTCATTAGGCGCAAGGGTCTAAATTCTTCTTCGCTTAATGAACCATCTAATCGACGCATTACTTGCGAGCGAAATTGTTTAACTCTATTTGCTACAAAATGCCTATCAAATTGATTATATTGATACATATTACTCTCTAAACTTGTGCTTGCTTGCCATGAAAATAATTTGACGGGCCATTGCTTCGAAATTTTTCACGAAAATGTAAAGGGGAAGCTATTTGTGCTTCATCTAAAAACACATCGGCTAAATATGCGCCAACAATTTTATCTTGTTGTTGTTCTGCCCTTTCTAACAATTCATTTGCTTGCTCTGTTGTATAAGCAATAATTGCGTCTTTATGATTGCGTGACCAAACATTGTCCTTAGTGAAATAAATAACATCGCCCTGTAAAAGATCATTTGCGGTTATTATTTTTTCTATGAATTTACGTGCCATCTTTTTATGCCCAAAATTAATTACTTTCAATCATTATAGCTTTGCTTAAATTAAATGTCGTGGCGCATGGTTCTATTGTTCAAAGTAGAATTAGAAATTTTTTCTAAAAAATAAATGATGTTGAGAAGCAAATATATTTTTTGTGAAATGTTGCACTA
>JAMONS010000015.1 GCA_027065555.1 Hyphomicrobiales bacterium
CAGGAACTGATATGCTAGATTTTTTAAATGTGACTGGCGTTAGTAATATCAGCAATCTCACAATCACTGATGACGGTTTAGGCAATGCACTTATAACTTTTGGTGCTGATAGTATTACTCTTATGGGTTTCAAATTTTCTGTTTAAAAAATGCCACTGAGTGTAAAAGCAAATCAGACACAACAATTAATTATAGCTTTAGGTTGATGAAAAAGCTTAATTTTGTAAATAAAGAAGTGAACCTTGCAATAGCTCCAAAAAATGACGTTGGCACAGATAAATGGTCTCTTAATGTTAGTGCTGGAGATTGTGAAGACTATGTGCTTGCCAAACGCTCAGCACTTACAAAAGCTGGAATTCCAGCAGGTGCATTAAGAATCGCAACAGCAACAACAAAAGAAGGCGTAGGTCACGCTGTGCTTATTGTGCGCACTCAAAGGGGTGACTTTGTTTTGGATAACCTAACAAATACAATTAAAACATGGGACAAGGTCGATCATACTATGATAGCGATTTCTGGAGCAAATCCAAGCAAATGGTCTGTTATCGGCTAATCTTAAATTATCAAATTACTACCTGCAGCACGCCCACTGAAAAATAATCAGTGGGCGTTTTGCTGTTCATAAAGATTACACATGCCCAGCGTGGCTGTTCAACGGGCTATCCGTAAATAAAAACCCGCTTTCTCGGTTTGCCAGTTGGCTTCTATCCCAAATACCTCTGTAAATTATGCTTGCTCAAATCTATGCTTTGAGAAACAGAAGTATCTTTGCTTGCGACTTATAGACTGTTTGTTTTCCCTTAGCGGCTTTTTCACCCCCCACCCTCGGGGGGAAACAGTTTAGAAAAGGAGAAATGGCAATGCCAGAACTTAATGAACACACACAAACTTACCAAGCAATCATCACAGAACCACAAATTTATGTTGCATGTTTAGTGGCATATCAAGGCTTGAGCTATCACAATAACGGGGAAAGCCGTCTGGACGCCTCAAGGCTAACGCTAGCAAGGGGGATTACTCGGCAAGAATGAACGCTTTTAAGTTGCCGTCCAACTCCTTCAATTGAAATATGAGGAACACCTCCTTCAAGTTTGATATGTTCAGGAAGCAAGCCACACCCTTCACTTGGTCGATAACCAGTGTTGACCATTCCTAAAACGATGCAACGGGCTTGTCACCACTACGCATTACGGCAACTGTCAACGTAATTCCTATTGCATGTTTTGCCTAAGCCAAACGTCGTTAATAAAGGTATCAAAAATATAAACGTTATCCCCGCTATTAACGTAAATGCTCACTCTTTACGTATTGAACAATGCAGAACTATTATGAACACCATTTTTACTTTAAATTAGGTCAATAGATGATTCTAAATTAGCAGAAAGATTTTTATGAAGAAATTTAGCGAACGAATGGGATATGTAAAAGTATCCACCATTATTCAAAAAGAAAGTATGACGGAAGAATTAAGAAACTCGTTATGGAACGTTTTATATAATTTTCTGTGGAGTAAATATAATTTGAAAGATAGCTATCTTGGTCGTAAAAATGACTTTGAGAAAATATCTAACTACTTACAACAGTATCATTTTAAGAAGCCAATCGACGATTTATCTGAGTATTACGACATGCAGCATGCCTATCTAAAGAAATCTTTCTTAAGCTCTGAATGGAATGAAGTATATGATTTTCTTGAGGCGTGCTATAAAATTTATCCCATAGTTATTAGTGATGATTCAGAGTTATTTAAGAGTGCTATTAATGGAGTGTTGAAACAAGAGCTTTCTGCCTATCGACTTATTGATGGTATATTCACCCTAATCATCGATAAACAAGAAATAGAAGCACTCGAAGAAGCACTTTCTGATAACCAGTTCAAAGGTGTAACAGTGCATCTCAATACTGCTCTTATAATGTTAAGTGATCGCAAAAAACCAGATTACAGAAATTCGATCAAAGAATCTATTTCTGCTGTTGAAAGTATATGCAAGGTGATAGCAGAAAAGAAAGATGCTTCTCTTGGTGATGCTTTAAAAGCTTTAGAAAAACAAGAAAAGATTAACCCCCGACTCAAAAAAGGCTTTGAACAACTATACGCCTACACGAATAACAAAGATGATGGCATCAGACATGCCTTGTCAGATAAGTCTAATGTTGACGCAGATGATGCCAAATATTTCCTTCTTTCTTGCACCTCTTTTATCAATTATCTAAAAACAAAGATATAAACTGATAGCGCAAATGGACGCCGTTTTTCAACGGCATGACGGTGGGGTTTAATTGGAAGATGGAGGGATTATGTTGTGGTAAACCCACAATATCGAAACCGCTAAATTCGCTTTGCTCATTAAGCTTGTGTTCGAACCCTAGCTGTTCCAGCTTGGGGTTCTTAGCGCCAGCCTCAGCCACAATAATAAAAAAACGCCCAAGAGGGCGTTTGTTTATTATGGCGGGTGGGGAGGGATTCGAACCCCCGGAACGCTTGCGCGCTCGCTGGTTTTCAAGACCAGAGCATTCAACCACTCTGCCACCCACCCGCATTTGCAAATTGCATTTACGCAATCTACAAAAGTTCGTTTAACCTCTCAAGTCGCTTATGACAAGTGGTTTTGTTGCTTATTTAGCTTTCTTCTTCTTTTGCTAGTTTTTCCTTGGCTTTTCTTCTTGCTATTGCAAGAATATTGATTGTCTATAATAACACCGAAAACGCCATTGCTTAGTAAACATACCCCTTTGGGATGTGGATATTTAGACCTTTTGCAACTAGCGTGAAGCCAAGCATAAGTAATAACGCAAAAGCCAGCATTTTTATTGTTGGGTGGCAAGCAATGAATGAAGCTATTGAACCTGAGGCTACAAACATAACCTCTAACGAAGTTCACACTGCTGAGTCTGAAAGTAATCCACTATTTAACTCTCCATTTTGCATCATTCAATTTCTTTCTACAAAAGGGGTCAAGCAAAGGAAAATATTCTTCTTAAAGAGATGAATTTAAAAAATACTTCCCTCTACCCCCCTAGGGACAGCACAAAAATAGTTATAAAATCAATATTATATTTTTCACGCATTTCATTTTTGTTATGGAGTTTTACTAATGGAACAATTTTCACCTATCGCCGCCATAATTGGTGGTGCTATGATTGGATTAGCATCTGCCATTTTATGGATAGGCAACGGCCGAATTGCTGGAATTTCTGGCATATTTGGGCAATTGCTACCTCCCGCAAAAACTATTGTCTGGCGATTGGTGTTTCTTGGCGCAATGATTGGTGCTGCATATCTTAGTGCAACCGCCCTACCCGACCTTGGCTTGGGCGGTAAAAACGCAGAACCTGTAAATCTCGTTGGAACGCCTATTTGGATAGCAATTTCTGGACTGTTAATTGGGCTGGGAACAAAAATTGGCAATGGCTGCACATCAGGACATGGCGTCTGTGGGCTTGCAAGATTTTCACTTCGCTCGTTAATAGCAGTAGTTATTTTCTTCATCGTGGCAATTATCGTCGTTGCAATAACAGGAGTGCCAGCATGAGCGATACTCTTAAGCCAGCTTATTTATTAACCGCAGCTCTTAGCGGCGCATTATTTGGCGGCGGGCTATATATTTCACAAATGGTTGATCCGTTAAAAGTTTTGCGTTTTTTAGATTTTGGGGCAATTCCAAGCGGCAATTGGGACCCATCTTTGGCATTTGTTATTGTTGCTGCAATTTTAGTAATGTTTATTGGTGTAAGAATTGCTGGCAAGAGTAAAGCCCCACTATTTAACGGCAAGTTTCATCTTCCTGATGTGAAAAAAATTGATAGCCCATTAATCATCGGTTCTGTTTTATTTGGCCTTGGCTGGGGAATTTCAGGCATCTGCCCTGGTCCTGCTATTGCC
>JAMONS010000016.1 GCA_027065555.1 Hyphomicrobiales bacterium
TATATAAATTTCTAATAAATACTCATTTTTAGACGCATTGTAATATCTTCACCGATTCTTTGATAGCCATATTCACGCATGGTGCAAGAAAATTTCTTTCCTCTCTTTTCAATAGAGAAAAGATTATATCGCGCAGGGCCTTTTTCAGATAGAGAATCAGCAGATGCTGAGGTAACGCCAATTACTGGAACTTCACTTCCAGAAATATCACTTGCTAACCCTTTGATAGAATTTACGGTTGAGCGATGCGTGTGTCCATGTAAAATTAATTCAGCGCCAGATTGTTCAATAACATCTCTAAATAGCTTTGCGCCCCGCAAGCCTTTTTTTATTTTATTAGCTTCTTCTTCAAATGGCGGGTGATGAATTGTAACTATCCTAAAATACCCAGCTTTTTTTGTAAGCTCTAATGATGTAGTTAGTCTTTTTGCTTGGGCTTCGTCAAATTTACCAGAAGCAAAAAACGGTAAGGTGGGAACAGCAGAATTACAATTTATAATTGCAACATTTTTAATGCGGCGCACAAAAGGGTAGGGCGCTTTTTCAATCATTTCTCCTTTGATATAATTTCCCATTGCTTGCTCAAACTTTTCTAATGAACCAGCAATATAAGCATCGTGATTACCCGCAATAGTACAGATTTTTTTAGAACTCCCAAAAGCCTTAATCCAATTAGCTGCCTGCTCAAACTCTTTATTAGTTGAGAGATTTACCAAATCACCTGTGATGGTAATTAAATCAGGATCTTTTTGTTTTAGATGTTTAACAAGGTTTGAAAGAATGTCGGTTTGCATGTTTTTATTGCGATTAAGCTTCCAATTAGCAAATCCTGTTATGCGCTTTGAAAATAATTCAGGCAAAGAAACAGGCGGTAATGGGCTAAGATGAATATCAGAAATGTGAGCAATTGAAATCATGTCTAGCTATTGGCACGAAAAATGCGCTAAGAAAATGGCTTAAATCAATATTTTTAGATTTTTCAAAGATTTTAGGAAATATATTTAATGAAGAATGTCTTCTGGGCAAAATTATTAGCCAAAGTTTTTTTGCTCCTTAAGGGTATTTACGAGCATCAAACTATTGGCGCTCGTGCTATACTAATCGATGGTGATAAAATTCTTTTGGTGCGCCAAAGTTTGGTGCGTGGTTGGCAATTTCCCGGTGGTGGCGTTGATGTTGGAGAAAGTTTTGCAAAAACAGCAAAACGTGAGACCTTTGAAGAAACTGGCTACCAAATAAGAGGTGAGATGCAATTACACGGCGTTTTTCATAATATTGAAGCGACTAATCGTGATCATTTGGCCTTTTATATCTCTTATGATTTTGAAAGATTAAATGAATTCAAGAAAAGCAAAGAAATAGTTGAAATAAAATGGTTCTTAATTGATGAGTTGCCCGATGATTTGGCGCAAGGGGCAAAAAATAGAGTAGCTGAAATATTTGAAAATAAACCAATAAGCGATAAATGGTAGAAAAGAATAGACGAGTACTTATTGTGATGTTAAAGCTAATTCAGGAGAGCAACATGATTAGATTATTACAAAATGTCCGACGAAAATAGTGTGATTTTTTTACGCTAATTTTCTTCGTTTTTTTGGATTTAATCATGACTAATAAAACTAATATACCCGATAATATCGACTCTAAAATCTCCATTCGCCCCTATCAAAAAACTGATTTTGATTTTGTTGAAAAATTACAAGCCAAAGCCTTTGGGCCAGGGCGATTTGCTCGTGCGGCATATAGGGTGCGTGAGAAATTCTTAAGTGATGATAAGTTGGGGCTTATAGCTATGATAGGCAATAAGCGAGTTGGCTCGGTTTCTATGACCCCTATTTCTATCGCTAAAATAAATGGCTATTTATTGGGGCCGCTGGTTACGGATAATGAATATCGCTCAATGGGCATTGGGGGTAAATTAGTATTGCAGGCAACAAGTAGCGCCTTAAAAAACACAAGCGAATTTACCTTGTTGGTTGGGGATCTGCCCTATTACAGTACTATGGGTTTTGCGGCAGTTAAACCCTATTCTATTATATTTCCAAGTTTTGTAGATCAAAATAGAATTTTAATAAGTTGCAAGCCTGATATTAATTTAGATAGTCTAAGAGGGGAGCTAGAAACATATATAGGTGAGATTTGATTGAATTAGATAAGAATATTGTTGGGATAAAAAAGTGCTTGCTTGATGAACCACAAGACTTAGCTGATGCAACAGGTCTTAAACCTGATCTTTATCCTGAAGTACCACAAACACAAGCCCCAGTTCCAGCGGCGGTGCTTATTGCTCTTGTTAGACGAGAAAATCATTATAGCGTGCTTTATACTGAACGATCAAAAAACCTACGCTCCCATTCAGGGCAAATTGCTTTTCCAGGTGGCAAAATAGATGCTAGCGATAAGGACGCAGCAGCGGCCGCCATTCGTGAGGCAGAAGAAGAATTGGCGATAAAGCCGCAAGACGTTGAAATTTTAGGCTATATGGACACAATGTTTACGGGCACAAATTACCTCATAACTCCAGTCGTTGGCATTGTGCGCCCCTCAGCGCCTTTTGTTGCTAATGAGCAAGAGGTAGCTTCGTTTTTTGAAGTGCCCTTGGATTTTTTAATGCGTGCTAATTCTTATCAATCATTCGATATTTGGTTTGCAAATAGGCAGCAAAAAACTTGGAAAATAGAATTTGAAAAAAAGATAATATGGGGCATAACGGCGCACCTTACTCGTCATCTTTGGGATTTGGCTCTTAAGGATATGAGGCAATGATAGCTAAAGAGCGGGCACTTAAAAACTTAAAGAATGCTGCTTGGTTGCAAGATGAAGCAACACAGATAATTTTTCATTTACTTGATGGCGAACAAGGGCGCACCAAAGCAGTTGGTGGAATTGTTCGGAACAGTTTAATTGGGCGAAATAGTGCAAAGACCGACATTGATTTTGCAACAGAACTCTTGCCACAAGAAGTAATTGAGCGAGCAAAAAAAGCTAATATTGCTTATTACCCAACTGGCATTGAGCATGGTACTATCACGCTACGAATAGGCAAAAAAACCTTTGAAATCACTACGTTGCGCCAAGATATAAAAACTGATGGGCGACACGCCGAAGTGCAATTTGGCATAGATTGGGTTGCTGATGCTAAGAGGCGAGATTTCACCATCAATGCATTATATGTTGATTATAATGCAGAACTATTTGATCCTTTATCTGGCCTAAAAGATTGTCTCGCTGGCAAGGTAAGGTTTATCGGCAATGCAGATGAACGCATTAAAGAAGATAGGCTTCGAACCTTTAGGTTTTTTCGCTTTTCAGCCTCACACGCCATGCAAAAATTAGATGAGGTCGGCCTAAAAGCATGTGAAAGAGCTGCCAATGATTTGGGTAATATTTCAGCCGAGCGAGTGGGCGCTGAAATGGAGCGCATGTTGAGCCTTAAATATATTGCCAAGAGCCTTACTTTAATGAGTGAAATCGGAGTTCTATCATTAAGTGTAAGCGTGCTTGAGCAACTTTTTCTATATGAGGGTTTTACAGATAATCCAGTATTTGAGGCAAGGTTAGCTATCATTTTGGGGCAATATGAAAAGGCTAAATTGCAAAAACTATGGCGTCTATCTAATGCACAAATAAAAGGGGCTGTTACCCTATTGAATGGCGCAAAATTATTACACGAAAATAAGATAAATGAAGCGGCATATCATTATAAAAATATTATTCTTGATATTGTGCCATTGGCTGGTGCTATTTATCACTGGGAGCACAAGAAATTATTACAGATTTCTCGGCGCTTAAGCGCAATAAAAGTGCCGTCATTTCCA
>JAMONS010000017.1 GCA_027065555.1 Hyphomicrobiales bacterium
AAAATGTAAACCGCACTGGCAATCTCTTGCGCGCTTTCGCCCTTCACTCTAAGACCCATCAAAAAAGCGCTGATTTGAACAGGAGTTGTCTCGCCATTCATTATTTCGCTCATTGCGCTTTGCATCTCATATTGAGTGAGATCTTGTTTTTCACTAAGCTTTTTAAGAGCAATATTTATATTCATATTATTTCTTTAAATTAAAATTCTTGGCTATTTCTAAGAAGTTACTGATAATTTCAGAACCAAATTGTGAGGAAATGCTTTCGGGGTGAAATTGCACGCCAAACATTGGATATTGTTTATGAGCTAAGCCCATTATTGCGCCATCTTCACTCGTTGCAATAATTTCTAATTCATCTGGTAATGAGTTTCTTTCAACTATTAAAGAATGATAACGTGTGGCAATAAATTCATTTTCTATTCCCTTTAGAATTGCTTTGCCTTGATGAATAATTTTTGAGGTCTTTGCGTGCATAAGCTTTGGAGCGCCAATAATATTTCCGCCCATTGCTTGCCCGATTGATTGCATACCTAAGCAAACACCGAAAATAGGGATTTCACTGTTAAATCGCTTAATCAGATCAACGCAAATCCCTGCATGTGTAGGAGTGCATGGACCCGGTGAGAGAATAATTGCCGCAGGATTTATCTTTGCAATTTTTTCAAGGGTGATTTTATCATTGCGATATACTTCAATATTATAATTTTGAACATTATCATTTTGCTCACCGATTAGATGCACAAGATTATAGGTAAAACTATCGTAATTATCTATAACAATTATATTGTTTGAGGCCTTGTTACTCATTGGCCATACTCGCCATCATGTGCATAGCGCAGTGCCTCATTTGCAGCACTAAATAGGGCTTTTGCTTTATTTTCACATTCTAGTTGCTCAAGCTCTGGCTTTGAATCTGCAACAATTCCAGCTCCTGCTTGCACGTAGAGTTTCTCATTTTTTAAAATTGCGGTGCGCAAAATTATGCAAGTATCCATTGTGCCATCTGCACCAAAATACCCGACGCAACCGCCATAAATGCCTCTGCGTGATTTTTCTAATTCATCAATTATTTCCATAGCACGAACTTTTGGCGCTCCTGATACAGTACCTGCAGGAAAACCAGCGCTTAGTGCGTCAACAAAATCATATTTTTCATCAAGCACACCAACAACATTTGAAACAATGTGCATGACGTGCGAATAATATTCTAAGAAGAACTTATCTGTTACTTTTACCGAGCCAATTTTTGCCACTCGACCAACATCATTGCGCCCCAGATCAAGCAACATAAGATGCTCGGCTAATTCTTTTGAATCTGACATTAATTCCTTAGCTAATTCTTTATCACGCTCTGGGGTGCTTCCACGTTTTCTTGTGCCAGCGATTGGGCGAATAGTTAGCTCTTTATCTTTATCAACTTTAACCAGAATTTCTGGACTAGAGCCAGCAATAGAAAAACCATCAAATTCTAAAAAATACATATAGGGGGAGGGATTTGTGCGTCTTAATGCACGATAAAGCGAGATTGGTGGCAGTGAAAAGTCACTCTCAAAACGTTGCGATAAAACCACCTGAAAAATATCACCTTGCGTGATATATTGCTTGGCTTTTTTTACCATTGCAAAATATTGTTCTTTTGAGTTGTTTGAAACTATTTCAACATTATGCTGAAAGGGAGCAATTTCTTTTCGCTTAATATTTTGCGCAAGGCGCAAATTAGCTTCTTCAATTTTATCCTGAGCCATCTCCCACGCCTGTTTGGCAGTGATGTTTTGTTTTACATATACTGGAGCGGTTAGATATAATTCGTCCTTTAGAGTATCAAAAATAGCCAATAAGGAAGGGCGCATTAATATTGCATCTGGATTATTTAATTCGTCAGGATTTTCATTTGGCAAAAATTCCATATGGCGCACCATATCATAGCCTAAATAGCCATAAATGCCTGCAGCTGTTGAGGGTAGCCCTTGAGGAACTTTTGCTTGCGATTGTTTTACTAGCTCTCTTAGCGCCGTAAGAGGCAAAATATCCCAATCTTCAAAATCTTCTTCTCTATGTGGAGCGATTCTGCTGATTTTTACTTCATTGCGAATAACCTTTAGAATAATATCTGGCTCAAGGCCAATCATAGAAAAGCGACCTTTAGTTGAACCTCCTTCAACGGATTCTAGTAAAAAACTATTTTTGTGATCCCTTGCAAGCTTGAGATATGCACCAACTGGCGTATCTAAATCTGCAACGACCTTACGCCACAAAATTTGTGCGTTACCATCATTATAGTTTTTCTCAAAATCAGAAAACTCGCAATTATTCATTTAGCGCAAACCTTGATTATTACTTTGCGGGTCAATAATTTGAGTTAAAGTTTGCTGGTTTATTCTTATGCCTGCATCCTCGCGTAAGCCTGTCACAAATTCTGAATAAATAGAATCAATAATTGAATTATTCATAAATTCTCTAGCAGCTTCGTTTTCTTGCTCAGCTTTGCTTACATCTAGAACGTGAAATACAATGTAATCTCCATTACTATTTTGAATAGAGTTAATATAACCCACTTCACCACCAAACATGGCTTTAATGCTAGCACCTTCTAAAGTTGAATTTTGAGTAGAATTAAGCAAAGAAATTTCATTGAGTGATAATAGGGCATATTGACCAGAAACGGCTACTTCTTCAAAAGAAGAGCCATTCGTCATTTTACTAACAAGAGCATCAACCTGCTTTTTAAGCTCAATTTGTGTGCTTTGATCTAATAAAGCCTGTTTTATGTCCTCACCAACTTCATCAACTCTTTGATCACGAGCTGGCTCTATATTTTTAAGATCAAACCAAACATTAAGATTAGCGCCTAACGCAATACTTGGTGATAATCCATCTTCTTTTGCTCTAAAGATAGAATTTGCAACACGTTCACGCCCCTCCACAGGAACAGCTGTTAATTGCTCTAAACCATCTCCGCTTTGAGAAATTTTTGTGGAAATTAAATCCAAATTATATTGCCCCCCAATTTCATTTATTGGAATAAAGGCGGCGCGCATTTCTTCGATTTGATCAAGATAATCTAAATATAGTTCACGAGCTTGTTTTAGTTTAAGGTTTTGAGAAATCCGCTCACTAACTTCGCTTAGCGGAGCTAATCCTCCAGCATTTATTTTTTCAATATAAATAACTCGTTCTCCATCAAAGCCAGAAATTATTTCAAAATCTTTTTCTGCTAAAGAAAATGCAGTTTCGCCTAGCGAGCTGTCCAAAATTTGAGATTTTGATAATGCGCCAAGATTAGTTGCCTGCAAATTATTTTGAGAAACTAAATCATTAAAAGACACGCCTGATGATTTGCCAGTTTCAAAAAGTTGTAAAATTATGTCGCTATCGAGTACTAGTTGCAAAATAGTTCTGGTTTCTGTTCTATTATAACTTGCTTTGGTGCGCTCATATTCACTAGCAATTTCTTCGTCCCCTATATTGATGCTCTGAGCAATAATTTGCGGCGAAAGCGCCATTACATCAACTTGGCGTAATGGTATTGTACGAAACAAAGATTGGTTTTCGCTTAGATATTGCGCTATTTCAGCTTGAGTTGGATCGCTTGGCGGCAACATAGTATCTTTGCTAACAACAAAATACTCCACATCTCTTTTATCATCACCAAACCTAGTCATAAGTTCAACGGCGCTTTTGGAAGCTTCTACATTAAAAAGGCCAAGCGCTAATTGTTGACGAATAACTACTTTTGTTTGCATTTCAAAATATTCATTTTCGCTCCAACCATTACTTCTTAAAGTTGTTCGAAAGGTTTGCGTATCAAAAC
>JAMONS010000018.1 GCA_027065555.1 Hyphomicrobiales bacterium
TTGAGAATATTTATCAGCTGGTGTGAATAATTTTATATGTTGGAGAAAGGCACGGGCGGCTCTGCTTAGGGCTCTTTGGTCGGGCATGGCGAAGTAGGTGCAATATGTAATTGGTGCGTCAAGTTCTCGTATTTCTAAACCGTTTATTGGCTTTTGCAGGACTGGAAACGGATTTAATACGGCGATACCCAAGCCATCTTGCACCAAATAAATTGCGTTTGTTGCTGTTGAAATTTCGATAATAATATTTAGTTTTATGCCTCTTTCCCTGGCGTTTTTCACAGCATGTCTCCCAAAAGCACATGTCCCGCACTTGATGCGGGATCAGGCTGGTTTTGGGATGAAGACATGCGAAAATAAAGAGATAAAGCATGTTGAGTGAATGCGAATGAACGCAACATGCTTTAGCGTGTTATCAACATAATTACCTTCGCCATAATAACTAAATATTATCCTCAAGCAATTTAATTTCTTCATTAGTTAAATCAAATAATTGATAGGTTTTCTGGTTTATCATTGCTTCCGTTTGAGAAATTTTTGCGCTTAGCAGATTTATTTTTTCTTTTTCTATATTAAGCCAATTCTCCCAATCTGATCGTTCATTAAGGGGGATTTCAGCTTTATAATGTTTTTTAATCTCAATGCGAAAGCTGGAAAAATCTTCAAATTCCCACCAGTTTTTTAATTTCGTGTTGAGTTTAGGCTCACGCTCAGGCGGACAAAGATCAGGTATTCTTTGGCGTACCCCCTGTTGCAACCTATAGCGTTCCTCTGCCGCATTTTGGCAGGTTTTAGCTAGTTCAGCTAGTGCAGCTTTTTGTTTTGTGGTTGCTGGTGGAATGGGGAGGTTTTCAACATGAATGGCGAGTAACTGAAAAAAACCACCCCTTAATTTTGTGGCTGTGGCTGTAAACCAGAACCAACCAAAGCTACTGTTCAATAACGAGCAAAGAAATAAGTCTCCATTAGGTATAAAATATGGAGCGTCGTTAATAAGAGAGCCATTATAATCTAACCAAAATGCTGGTGAGCTAAGAAATCGATTATAAGCAACTTTCGGCTTTTCGAAATAAGATTGATATGTCTCCTGCGCTTGTTGAAGCTCAAACCACTCCTGCTTTGTGGCGCGTTTCCTTAGGCTTTCTCTGAACTTTGTTAGGTGTTCTTTTATAGCAGGAAAATCATCAATATTTATACGATTTTTAGGTATATAAATAATCCATAAATCTCTCGGTTCTGCTCGCCAGCGTTTAATTTCACTTCCCTTCAAAAGCGACTTCAAAATACTCGCACTTTTTACGTCTTTTTTTATTAACATATCACGGGTTTTACGATCAATTATAAATGCCTCATTAAGGCCAGTCACAATACCTCGAAGGGGTGAACCATAGACCTGCTTTAGGGTTGGTTTATCCGCAATAATTTTTTGCCTCAAGGCTCTTAGATTTGGGCTTTCTAGCTCCCAACTTGTGCTGCCAAGCGCAGTTTGCAAATAACCTTCAGATTTTTCACCAAAAGCCTTGTTAAAATTATCATCAGGCAAGGCATTTAATTTCCAAAACCGCAAATTATGATTTTCCTGCGCTTTACCTCGCCGCATTGTCAAAATAGCAGGATAGGTGGTTACACCACCAAAAATCTGCAAATCGCCAAAATCGGTAATTGTTTCAATGATTGCCTGTTTGAGCAAATATTTTCGCAAAGGTTTGCCCGAATTGGTTTTGAAAAAAGTAGAAGAAGAAATATAACCAAGCCGTCCATTAGGTTTAAGCAAGCGCAGACCTCGTTCAAAAAAATAACAATAAAGATCTGCTCGATCAGATGCCACTTCAAATCGCTTTTCTAAATATGGTTTCATAAGTTTTATGAGTTCCATACGCACATAGGGCGGATTGCCCAACACCACATCAAAACCACCATTGGCAAACACTTCGGGAAAAGCCTTATGCCAATTAAAATTATGCTCTAAATAAGCAAAATTTGAATCTTCAATCAGGCTATCACCAACCCGAATAGTATGATCTAGCGAAGCCAGCTCTTTGCCATATTTTGCGGTTTTTAACCACAGCGAAAGCCTGCTTATTTCAACCGATTCAGCATTCACATCTACCCCATAAAGATTATGTGCTAAAATCTCATTATCAGGATCAAACAAGTCAGGTGCTTCTCGCAATTCCTCCATTTTGGCGTTGACCTTGTCATATTCAGTTTTAAGATAATCAAACGCTGCCACCAAAAAAACACCCGAGCCACAAGCCGGATCAACCACCCGTAAATTTTGTAATTTACTGCGATAATCAAGCCATGCCTCTATTTCATTTTTCTTCCACGCTTTACCCTCTTTATTACCATTTTTAGAAAATTTCAGCTTTTCATAGTCATTTGCATCGCCTTTGGCATATTTAGCCATAATCGAAAAAAATAATTCATCGACATGCGTGCCAAGTGTTTTTTTAACAATAAAATTAGCGATATAATCTGGCGTATAAACAATCCCATCTCGTTTCCTTCGCCCCGAAGTGCCACTAGATTTTATTTCCTCTTCTTCGCCTCTAGCACGAGCCAAAAGCCGCTCGAGGTCAGAAACCGATTGCTCAAAAATATGCCCTAAAATGGTAACAGAGATTTCGCTTTCAAAATCATACGCACCAATTTTCTTAAACCCTTCACAAATTTCATCAGGCAAAGAAATACCATCAAGCAATTTATCAGGGGCAAATAGACCACCATTATATTTTGGAATTTTAAGCGCTTTATTGCCCTTATCTATCGCACTAAACAGCCCTGCAAAATTTTGCCAAACTGGGCGTGGATTATATGGATCATTATGCTCAAACGCTTTTTCTAATGAGCGAGCAGGCAACAAAGCGCAATCTTCTGCAAAAGCTATAAATAGCACCCTATCAAGGGTTTTTTGCGCCATACCAACAGCAGCAATTGCATCAATATTTGCATTGCTAATTGGAATTTGCGCAATGAGCTGCTGGCGCAATTCTTTATAATCACGATATAGGTTATCGCCAATTTCTTCATCTGCTCTGGCACTTTCAAACAGGATTCCTTCGGTTTTGCCACCAAGCAAATTATTGGCAGATAATAAAAGTTGAAACCGTGCATATTCAAATGGATCACAAAGGTCTTTAATAAAAAACACCTCATAATTTTGCTCACCATGCGCATAATTATATAGGCGAATTTCAACCATATTAGAAACCAGCACCCATTTTGTGCCAATATTTTGCCGCCCATAGCGCCAAGCCTGCTCAACAGGCGTTTCTTTACGCCCTGAAATTGGCGCATCAAGATTATGAGTTTTTGCGCCCTTTAATTCAAACGGAGCAAACACATTATCAGATTTTCCCTCACGCCCAAAATAGCCTAAAGCCAAATCAACTTCACCGCTACCAATTTTATATTCAGCAGCTATGGTTTGTTGTGCATTTGCACTAACGCCACAATAGCCCAAAATATTTTCAATGATGCGAGCCTTAAAGTCACCTTGCACTGCAACTTCTTTTTGTTTTTTAACATTTTCAGCCCAATGACTAAACAACACCAAATGCTCACTTGGAACAACCTGCCCGTCACCAATAATTTTTTTCAAAATGCGTTTATTAAAAAGAGCCATGATATGTTATAGACTGTGATAAATAATTATAAAGAGATAAAGACATTTCTTAACAATAGAGCAAAGTTACATACTATCAAAGAGTTGTTTTAGCTCTCCTTAATTAGAGCCTTCAATTTTTCTGCCATGAAAAGTGCGCATTATTGAGCGAGTTATTAGTAGTGCTGGATCGATTTCCCCACGAATTCTCTGGTGAGCAACGTCAACGCATTGCGATAACTATCACTGATGATGGTACAAATACGACTATTGATGATGGGCAAGGTAGTTTATTATTTTATTGGACGTGACGGGTGCAATCACTAGTGATGATTTCATCATCTAAACAATATAATTAATCCACCCCCACATTTCCTTCGCCTATCATGCTCACTCAAATAAACGAGCAGGAGATATGCGAATGGCTGAAGATACAGCAAATCTGGAATTACCATATATTATTGCTTCGCAAGCGCAAAAACATATTACCCATAATGAAGCATTACTTAGGCTTGATGCTATAGTTCAGCTTAGTGTAATTGATCGTGATTTAACTTCACCACCCGCATCGCCTTTAGATGGTGATCGTTATATTATTGCGGCTGGCGGCACAGGTGATTGGCTTGGTAAAGATGGGCAGATGGCAGCTTTTCAAAATAGCACTTGGACTTTCTACCTGCCCCAAAAAGGTTGGCTTTGCTGGATAGCAGATGAAAATATTCTTCTTGTTTTTAGCGGTGCAACTTGGGCTATGGCTTCATCAGGCTCAGCATCTGGTGGCGCTTCAACTATTATCAATAGCTCTGCCAATGGAGCGCAGACAAAATTTGAACTATTTGAAGAAGAGCTAACATTAAGTGGCGCTAATACAAATAGCACAATTCTCATTCCAAGCCGGGCAATAGTTTTTGGGGTAAGCACTAGAACTACACAAGCTATTAGCGGCGTAACTTCTTATGATTGCGGCATTGTTGGCGAGTTAAATAAATATGGTGGTTCGTTAAGCATAGCTCTTAATAGCAGCAATTCTGGAGTTACGGGCCCAACAGCTTTTTATAGCGACACCCCAATTAGAATAAGTGCCAATGGCGGTAATTTCACAGGCGGCAAGGTGCGCCTAGCAATCCATTATATGCTTTGTAACTCCCCAACAACTTAATTAAAAAGGAAAATAAACATGAACGATAGATATAAAAACACTAGCACTGGTCTTATAGGGCCTGCATTAGATGCATTTGCGATTTCACCAGATGATACAACTGATATATTGGAAGTTACTCGTGCAATTTATGTCGGTGGAAGTGGCGATATTACATTGGTTACTAGAGGTGGAACTCAAATTACTTTTGCGAATGTTCCAGCAGGAATGTTAATGCCAATACGTGCTTCACGTGTGCTAACAACAGGAACAAGCGCTACCGATATTGTGGGTTTAGTCTAATGCTGAATTTAGTGTTACCCCAGATGGGCATTGGCACTCGAAATGCCCGCGCATCTAACTGGTGGGAAAATGGGGATTTTTCGGGAAATCTTTTTTCTGGTGCTGATGACTACATTCTTGATTTTGCAAATAATAGCTATGTCAAAGGTGGGGTTGAGATTGCTAATCCAATAATTTCCACTCACTCCAGCGATATTTTGGCGCTTAACTCATCTGGTTCTTATGAAGCTTTTGCAGCGAATGTATCACCCATCACAGATTTAGGCTTGTTAGTAGTGCCCACACGCACAAACATATTCTTAAACTCTGATGTGCCTGCGAGCCAAACTGTGGCTGTTAGCGATGGTACACAATATACTATTAGTGTAGTAGGAAGCGGCTCGATTGCTTTGTCTGGTGCGGGGTTGGGAACAGCTACTGAAGGTTCAGATTTAACTATAACCACGTCTGGAACATCACTAATATGTACAATTTCGGGGTCGTTGACTTACGTCCAAGTTGAGCAAGGCTCTTTTGCCACACTTCCAATTATAACCACAGGGAGTGCAGTAACTCGGGCAGGAAATCAAGAAGTTATTTCTGGACTTAATTTACCTATTGGGGTTGAGTTTTATATGGTTGTTGATTTGCTAGATGCATCAACACTCTGGAGGAAGCTAATATTTTTTACATCAAATGGGGGCGCTAATTCAATAGTTGCTGGGTTTGGAAATCTTAATAATTATGAGGTTGCATCAAGAAGCGCAGGAACAGTTACTTTTATTGAAATGTTTGGCAATAGAGGTGAAAATATAAAAGAATTAGTTGGTAGTTTTGGTACAGATTATGGGCAAGCATATATAGATGGATTATCGCCTACTCCAGATACTGCAGTAACATATCCACCACTTAATAAATTGTTTTTAGGCACTAACCATACAGGAGGCGAGGCAAACTATATATATGTCAAAGAAATAGGTTGGCGCACAGGTTTCACACCTGATACAACAAGTCACGCAGAAATGGTTACATTGGCTAATGCTAGAGCATAATCAAACTTAGTAATGCAGATCATTGCTGGCAATCGCCTTTTCATAGATTGCCAGCAACTGCCTGTAATTTTATTTGCGCTCATACTCAGCACGAGCATTAGCTCCCATCTGGTGTATATCATCTGGGTGTTCAAGCCCATTGAACTTTCTTCACAAGGTCTATGGCATCTGAGGGGTTAAAATGCAGACCTGTTATACTGTCCTCTACAATTTCCGCCATAGCGCCAAGATTTGAGGCAATGACAGGCAAGCTACAAGAGAAGGCTTCAACAATAGTCAATCCAAATGTCTCATACCAAACCGAAGGCATAATCAAAAAAGTTGCTTTTTGCATTTCAAGGCGCACTTCATGTGCTACCAATTTACCCACAAATTGAATATTATTTGGGGCAAGATCCTTAGTCTCATTTATCAAAGGCCCATCTCCAACAATTCGCAAAGGATAGTTTATGGTTTGCCATGCCTTTATCAAAGTTCGCAATCCCTTTTCTTCACTGATACGCCCAACAAACAACGCCCTCCTTACGCTGATTTCAGCATTCCAGAAATCAATTTCCAGCGACGTTGCCACCAAAAACTAAAAAAATCTCGGCGAATATGATCAGCTGGTGTTTGAAAAGAAAGAATAGGGCTGATAATCATATGTTTACCTGTGTGGTTTGCAATTGCTCGATTAAATGTTACGTGCTCACAAATATTTTTTGGATTTTTTGATAAATATGATCCAATATGGTAATCATCAAACCGATATATTCCCATTCCATTGAATGCTGAAATACACGTCATATAATTACTTGAGGTTAAAGCCTGCTGTGCAGGGTAAATATTGTCTTTAAAAAAACTATAATAACTAAATGGTTTTCGTTTCGCTGAGGAAAATTCCTCTGATAAGTTTGCAAAGCTTAAATCACTACGCTCATATGCAAAAAGGTCGTAATAATGAGGCTTAGAAGTCGCAGATATTCCAAAAGCATCAATTCGCGAATCTAGCATGTTCAAAGCAATTCTCAACTGTTGTGCGGTGGGTGGAATTTCCATAATATTATCTAAATCTACAATACATACGAATTTTGCTCTTATACCAGAGATTTCAAGTGCTTCTTTTAGATGTTCGCGCCCAAGAGCCATCCGTTCCAATCGATCAGGGTACAAGGAAAGGAAGTCCATATCTTCGACAAGAAGGAAGCCCTTTTGTGACTCAGTTATCAAGAGATTTCTTGTATTATCGACTGACCCATTCTCTCCAACAATTGAAAAATATGTTATATTCTCAGAATTCAATGTGGATAAAAATGAAAAATAAGATGGAAGGGTAGTCTCACAATCCTTAGCAAGACCCAGAATGACCAAATCTACAAATTCTATTTTTTTGCTATTTTTCATATTTTATTTCAAACACTAACTAAACTACATGAAGCTTAGCAAAATTTTCAGTGTTTTACCAAGCCCTTTGATGTCGTGGTTTGAAACCGTATAAAGTTCAACCTCATGTCCTGCTTGTTGATAGGTGTTGTGAGTGATTAAAATTCGCATTATTTAAGAGTTCTTTTATTTAGTGAGTAAATTTTATTACTGGTTTTTTTGGCAAGTATTTGTTTATAATACATGCGAAGCACAACTCCCCAAAAGAAATAATATGGTATTGTGTTAAATGGTTTTTCAAATGCGTCTTGTGCAAGAGATAATACGTATTAACTCCTGCCGCAAATTGCTTAACCTATAATAGGAAGCAATTTCAATGCTCCTTTTGTTTGGCTTTTTTAAGTCTGTCACTGCTATATTTATAAGCTCGGCATATTTTTTTGGCTCCCTATCACGGCAGATGAAACCATTGATACCCTCCTCAATCATGTCATTCACCCCGCTTACGGCTGTACTAACTACATTATTGCCGCAAGCTAGTGCTTCCAGAATGGCAATTGACCAACCCTCCACATAAGATCCAACCAAAAAAATATCAGCATTCCAAAGGTAAGAGCGTACGGCTTCTTCTGGTAGAAAACCAGTGATTTTAATATGTTCTGAAATTCCATACTTTTCTGCCTTTTCTTCAACGAGTTGCCTATCCTCACCATCACCAACAAAAACTAGAAACGAATTCTTATTTTCCTCATTCTTCCTATAGATATTAAAAGCATCAAGTAATAGCTCCCAGCCCTTAACTTTATTAATTCGACCAACGCTTACAAATATTTTTTTCTTTGGGTGGAGTTGAAATGTATCCTGATCACTTTTCGTTGGTGGTTTAAATAATTGATCATTATAGCGTGTGGGGAAAGGAACGATCAGTTCTGGTTTGATAGTTCCTTTTGCTCTAACAAGCAGTACCTTTATCGCTTTACGATCTGCGCAGACAAGGATGCCCTTAGCGGATTTCAAACTCTTAAAATGAAGGTGTTCAAACCACCTTGCAAACCACTTCCCCCAGTTATAACGGGGCAAGCGAAGCGGATTTTCGGCACCATGAAAAATGTAAAAATAGGAAAAATGCCTCCAGTTAAAAATTTTTAAAGCAATCATTATTTCAGGTAAATTGATCAACAAAGGAAAATTTGCCTTTTTTAAAATAGCTCGTCGAGAGAGAAATATTGAAATAAAATTCATGACACGCAAGGGTACAATTGGCTTAATTTTGTCGCTTAACGTATAGAGATTGAAGCAATCATATGACTTTCCTCCAACAGTTTTTTTAAACCATTGGCGAACTGGTTCTTGGCTGCTATTAACGCCCACTATGCAAATCTCACCAGGTTCAAACTCCTTCAAAAGCTGCTTGCAAAAGGTGAGTTGCCCACCTACGGGTCTGCTCTCATAATCCACACCATCAATTAACGTTAACATTTCTACCCCCATTATTCGACCCCATAAGCCAGCCTAGAAAGAAATAGGAGTAGGCTAGCTGGGGTTCTAATACTCCACCCGTTGTCATGGACAAAACCACATTACCGATTAGCAATGCCCAAACTGTATATATCTTCTTGCGATCCTGTATTCTTTGCATTGCAGCAAGCCCGAAGGACAGCCAGAGCAAACAAAAGGACAGGCCAGCAATAAGCCCAAGTGAATACACAATATCTAGCAGATCATTATGAGATCCAATCGCCAGATTGAAATTTAACAATAGAAGGCGACTGACAGACCCTATACCGTGACCTAACAGGATGCGGATCTCATCAGCATTGGCAAAAGCATTTAAAATAATTGACCAAAATACCAATCGCCCAGACCCAAAAGAATTTAAATTTCCCTGTTCACTTAATGCTCGTTCCAGTACCGGCCCAGTTATTTCTGCTGGAAGAACATACCACAAGAGCACCAGAAATATCACACCCACTATAACCAGAATAAGATTTTTCAGTAATGGGCGAATATGAATAAGATAATATAATAAATAGAAAAGCAGGAAGACTGCAAGAACTAACCAAGATGAACGCCGAAAAGTTGCTATGGTAGCAATTGAAACAATCATTAATAAAAAAGGTTTTCCTTGCAATGCTCGGTAGAAAAGAACTGGCAGGACGGCTAACAGGAGTGTGGCTGTAATGGCAGGGTGTTTGGCTATGCCGACAAACGCTTTGGCATACGCAAATGTATAATAGGTTTCAAAAAATGCCGCTACACTCGGAGGACGAAAATCGATCAGCTTGCCCACGACTTGGAGGCTAACCACTATCATGAGAATAAGGACAGCAGCCCCTATGATCCGTTTTTCTATATATTCATTATTATTCTGAGCAAGAGAGAGACCGACAACGTAGAAGATTAGAGTAAACACTATACGTGCAAGATAGGCCATACTCGATCTTAATTCCTGATCTAACGTCACTATCTGGATGGACAGAATAAAGAATACAACAGTAATATGTAAAAACAAGGTCACTGTCGGGAAATCAATTTTTTTGCGTATGATTGCCAGTATAAGTAACATGGCTACTGCCGCACCTGTGTTCGCGGCACTAGAAAAACCATCTACATAGGCATCAATTGCGGCGTTAACTGGCTGCATGACTAATATGCCAAGAATAATATAAAATAATATCTTCATTTACGGAGCTTACTAATCTTGGCGGCTTTTAGCAAAACGGACTTTCCAATCCGCAACAACCCAGACGTAGGATAAAGAGCCTCTTTACGCCAGATGAAGGGTAAGGCCGATGCTAAGTTGCCATAGCGTAGATTATTGGCCGCCATACATTGCAAACTCTTTGCCAGCGCCTTTTTGTAATATTTAGCGAGCGGCCCATTAGCTATCTTCCCTTTTTGCAGTACTTTTACAAAGCAGAGATCAGAATTATAAATCTTCCCTTCTGTCATTTGCCCTTTAACATTCTGCCTCCAATAAGCCATAACTGTGGCTCTATAGGCTATCACATTGTTATCTGTTAAGCGCATCCACATTTCTAAATCTTCTGCAAAAACATCTTCATTAAAATAACCAATAATCTCGAAATATTTTCTTCTGATGACTGTATTTGAGACATGCAGTGGAGATTCTCCCCTCGCAAATGGAATAATATAGTTTTTAATCACTCCATTTTTTGGAACCCCTCGTATTTTTGCATTGCGCACCCTTCCCTCGAAGGTCAAGCCATAAGCAGTTGCAAACACATGACATTGTGGAAAATCGTTTATTAATCCCCTTATAGTTTTAATAAAATCAGGATGCCAGTAATCATCGGCATCGAGTAAAGCTACAAATTCACTCTTTGCCTCTTTAATACCAATATTGCGGGCACTGCTACAACCCCCATTGCGTTTCTTGATAATCCGAATTCTACTGTCCTCAATGCCCTTTACCACCCTGAGACTGTCATCTGTTGATCCGTCATCCACCACTATAATCTCATCAACAGGAGAGGTTTGACGAAGGCATGAAGCTATGGTCTCACCAATATAATCCTGCTTATTATACAAGGGAATGACAACGCTGATATTCAAAGCCAATGTTCCTTATTTATAAAACGATAACCAACAAAAAGTGGTAAAATAAACAGACGTGACAGGATAACAGACAATACTGCTCCAAGCGCCTCAAAATGGGGTAATAATAACATAAGAAGAGAGATGTTTACAGTCAAAACAATAGCAAGAATTGACACTCTAACGTTCTGATGGTTAGTCCCAGATAACGCATCAAGCAGGGGCTGGGTTATCGCATATACTAAAGGTATTAGTGCAGAAATTACTAGGATGCTTGCCACCCCTTGATATTCTGGCCCTAATAATTGCTCTATAGCTTGCCTAAATACAATTAAGGATACAAATATTATAATTGCAATAATCAAAGAATTACGAATAACCTTAAGGGCATGGCGTAGCGCAAGGGCTTTGCGCTTCTGACCTTTGCTAAAATATTGTTTATAGACCGTAATAAAATAGGCATTGATCGGCATCAAAGCAAAATTGTTAATTCGCATCACAGCACCATATATACCACTGGCGGACGCTCCGCTGTGCTTGTTGACAATAACACGGTCAAGCTCGAGAACAGCTGTTTCAAGTAAGGTTGCCAGCAAAAACCCTTTACCAATTGACATGCGTTGTATTAATTCGGCCACTGGATTGCGCTTCAGGCCGAACGTTGCTAGCGCCCAGATTATAAATCCTAGGCTCAATACAAGACTATAGCCGAGAAACAGCAAAGTCCACATTATTAAATCTCCATCAATGGCCAGCAAAATAAGTACGGCAAAAAGCCTCAATACCCCTTGAAGAATTTCTATGATTGCGTACGTGCCAAATCGAGATGTTACTACAAAAATTGAGTGTGCGATTGGCATGGCTTTCTCGGCAATAATAATAGTGAGTGCTAGTGCCAGAATAATCACAAAATCAACCTGGAAGACTTGATTTCCAACGATCAAGGCTATAGGCAAAACGAGAGCAGAAAGCAGTGCAATTGTAATTAAGCTAGCACTCAAAAGTGCCGCAGGTGTTTGTTGGCAGGAAGCCCGCTTGACATTCACATCATAAAGCCCAAAGGTTACAAGTGGTGAAAATAAATAGAATAACGCTGAGATACTAATAAAATTTCCGAATTGCTCTGGACCAAGGTGGCGGGAAAGCAAAAAGAAAGAGGCACCTGTAAAGACAAGTCGAAAGAACTGCGATCCACTAAGTACCAAAAAAGATCTGTTGGAATTAAGGAAATCTAACATGCACACTCCCCATTGCTAATTTTCTCCACATAATCTTTGCTGGCCTGGCAATCCAACCCAGACACTGAAATTTTTTAGAATTACCTTTAAGTTCTGGTTCTTTTATACACACCATCAGGCTTGCGATATCTCTTATGTAGATGAAGCGGCCAAACTCGGCTATTCCTAGTGTGCGAGCAAGTAATATGCCAGTAATAAAGTTACTGCCTGAAACCATCGCTTGATCAGCTAATGCCCAATTAACATGGCTATAAGAACAAGCAAGACTATATACTTTTTTTATCACTTATCCTGCACCTTAGATTTAGATCTTTACAGCAATTAAAGACTTTGTCATTCCCAAAAAGCGTTCTCGCTTGATTACTGCATCAGGAAATAATTCATGCATTTGTTTAATATCCAACAATTCAATTTCATCAACCATTTTTTTAATTTTCTCTGGACTTGGGCGTTTTATCAATCCCCAAACACTGCCATAGCGGAGAATTTTTTGTCTGACACTCTTTGGAAACCAGTGGACAAAAGGGGTAATATAATGAGGCTCCATAAAAAACCTGCGATTAGGTGTTTGCACATAATATTTTGGGGCTAAACGGCGTAGTTCTCTTGCAAACGCTTGTTGTTTGCTCCAATCCCCTACATGCTCAATTACTGAATTTGAATAGGCGATGTCATAGCTATTGTCTTTTAGCTTTAGTTCAGTTGCATCGCCAATTTTATGCTCAAAACGTCCGTCAATATATGCTTCGCCTCTGATGTTCACCATTGTGATTTTTGGTTTTTCGAATATTAACTTCCAATTAAACTCTGTTCCTCCAATATCAATGATATGAGTGCTTTTATTAATTTTGAAAATATTTGAAAATATTTTCATTCTCTTTGTTCTAAAATACAGCATAAAAGGGCGAGAAATATCATGAATGCTCATCTGTTTTCCTTAAGATATGTTTGTTTATATTAGATTTTATTGAATCTAATGCGATAGCGACGATAAATTTTGGCGCTAAAATTAAATATCTGCGCCATAATCTTTTAGGTTCTGAAAACAAGCGATGCGACCATTCTAACCCGCTATTTTGCATCCATTTTGGCGCACGTTTTACTTCGCCAGTAAGGAAATCAAACGCCGCACCAACCCCAATCAATGTTTGTGGTAATTTTTTATAATGCTGTTGCATCCATATATCTTGTTTTGGTGATGATATACCAACCCAAACTATGTCTGCACTACTTGCTTTTATTCGCTTTATTACTTCTTTGTCTTCGTCTTTTGTTAAAGGGCGAAAGGGCGGACATTCATAGCCAGCAATTTTTATGTTCGGATATTTTTCTTTGCAAACATCAGCTAGTTTTTTTGCAACTCCCTCTTTGCCGCCATAAAAATAGTGTTTTAAACCAGTTTTTGCAGAAAGAGATAAAACTAAACTCATTAAATCTGCGCCAGAAGTTTTTTGAACAGGTAATCCCTTTAATTTACCGATAACTGCAAGCGGCATTCCATCGGGTGAAACTATTGTTGCCTCTTGATGTAACTCCTTAAGGTTTGGTTCTTCTAAGCATATCATCAGGCTTGCAACATCGCGTAAGCAAATGAAACGACCAATATTATCTTTTGCCCATTGAGCAATTTTATTTGCAGCAATATCTAACGTTACAACCGAAATAGGAATTCCAAGCACATCGTAACTATCTATTTCTTTAGGGACGACTTTACGCATAAAATTTACCTGTATTGGAGCAATGAGGTAACAAATTAGTTATTGTTACGATGAATTTGCTGTTCAATCCACGCATATGTTTTTTCAAGGCCTTTAGTTAATGTTTGCGAGGGTTTCCAACCCAGTTTCTCTTCAATCAATCGATTGTCAGAGTTGCGCCCTCTCACTCCAATTGGGCCAGAAATATGGTTTTTATGGAGCTTTTTGCCAGCAATATCTGAAACAATATCTACAAGTTGATTTATAGTCACCATCTCATCTGAGCCAATATTTACTGGGCCTTCAAAATTTGAACGAGTTAGACGAATTGTTCCCTCAAGGCATTCATCAATGTATAGAAACGATCTAGTTTGCAAGCCATCTCCCCAGATTTCTATTTCTCCATCATTGCTGGCTAATGCTATCTTTCGACAAACAGCAGCAGGAACTTTTTCTTTTCCACCCTGCCAAGTGCCCTTTGGTCCAAAAATATTATGATATCTAGCAACACGGTTAGACATGTTATGGTTACGATTATAAGCTAAAAACAATCGTTCTGAAAAAAGCTTTTCCCACCCGTATTCACTGTCTGGAGCTGCAGGGTAAGCAGATTTTTCTTCGCAGTTGGGGTTGCCAGGATCTTCTTGGTTATATTGTGGATATATGCAAGCAGATGAAGAATAAAATATGCGTTTAATATTACGTTTAAAGCATCTATCCGCGATATTCAGATTTATGGTGGCAGAATTGTGCATAATATCAGCATCATGCTCTCCAGTAAAAATATACCCAGAACCCCCCATGTCTGCAGCAAGCTGGTAAACTTCATCAAACGCTTGATCGACAATACGATCACAAACATTCTGATCTCTTAAATCTCCAATCACAAAATCATCTGCGTCAGTCTCTGAAAATTCTGAGAATTTGAGATCAACACCACGAACCCAAAACCCTTCTTTTTTTAAGCGTGAAACAAGATGGCTACCAATGAAACCACCTGCACCACATACTAATGCAGTTTTACCCATATTATTCTCCAATTATTTTATTTTACTGCTTATAAAGTTTATTCTCTTCCAAATTCATCTTCGATACGGATTATATCATCTTCACCCAAATATGAGCCTGTTTGAACTTCGATAAGTTCTAGCAATATCTTACCCGGATTAAACAATCTATGAATTGCACCTTGCGGAATATATACGCTTTCATTTTCACATAAAATCATAGTTTTTTCATCAATTTGCACTTCTGCTGTGCCTCGTACCACAACCCAATGCTCGCTTCGATGATGATGCTTTTGTAATGATAGTTTTTTGCCTGATTTTACAAATAAACGCTTTACCTGAAATCTCTCGCCATCAAGGACAGATGAATATCCGCCCCATGGTCGGTACGTTGTTTTGTGAGTTTGGGTGAGGGGCGATGTTTTAGGATTTGCTTGAAGTTGCTTTACTATCGCTCCAACATTTTGCGCATTTGAAAGTTTGCCAACATAAATCGCATCTTCACTGGCAATCACTGCAATATCATCAAGACCATCAACCGACACATGAAGTTTTTCTGACATGATAAGTGAATTTTTAGTATTGTTTAGGCTGGTTTCACCACGCATTAGATTTTCATTTTTATCACGCTTGCCATTTTTCCAAACAGCGTCCCATGAGCCAAGATCAGACCAAATAATGGGAGAGGGGACAACAGAGGCTAAAGCAGTTTTTTCAAATATTGCATAATCAATAGAAATATTGGGTGAGCTAGCAAATGATGCTTCCTCAAGACGGATAAAATCGAGATCGCTTTTGGCATTTGAAACAGATTTATTAGAGGCATCAAAAACCTTAGGAGCGAGTTTTTTACACTCATTTATAAAGCTAGAAGCTGCAAACATAAACATGCCTGAGTTCCAATAATAATTTCCAGTCTCTAGCATTTTTTTAGCATTTGCTAAACTTGGTTTTTCTACAAAACAGCTAACTTTTTTAGTGCCAAAATCTTCTTCTTCAACTGCCTCAATATAACCAAAACCAGTTGCTGGTTCATTTGGTGTAATACCAAAGGTGACTAGACGAGAATTTATCGCCGCTTCTTTGGCAAAGTTGATAGCCTTTAGATAAACATCGTCAACCAAAATACCATGATCTGAAGGCAAGATATGCACTAGTTGATTCTTATTGTTCTTTGCGGCAAGAATAGTTGCTGCTGCAATGGCGGGTGCAGTATTTCGGGCGACTGGCTCAAGCAATATTGATGCTAAATCAACCTCAACTTCAAGTGACTGCTCGGCAACTAAAAACCTATAATCTTCATTAGTAATAATAATCGGGGGATTGTAGATATCTTTATCAGCTAGTCGCAATAATGTTTGTTGAAATAGGCTAAGATCGTCAGTAAGAGGCAAAAACTGTTTGGGACGTGAAGCGCGCGACATTGGCCAAAGCCGAGTGCCTTTACCACCTGCTAGAATAATTGGAGTAATCAAATCATTACTATTCATTTAAAAAGCTCTTTTGACGCAAGTATTCTTTTAGCCCTTTTATGAATATGCACATCTACTCGAATTGAATTGCAGATAAAAAAATCAGGCGTACGTAAACCTGAAGTTCCAAAATTAAATTCAGCATTTTTAGAACTTAACATTCAATTTTGCCTTTTCGCGTCCAAGCGGCAATAATATCAATATTAATACTATACCCAATTAGAAAATTATAATGTTTTATCTTCAAAATATCCAGCCCTAAAACCTTATGCATCATTTTTGCAATCACAACCTTCTTTCCATTTCATTTGCGCTATGCTAATTTTAATAAATTATACTATACAAATATTTACGTTTTTTTAGGGATTAAATTGCATAATTTTTATCACAGTAAAAAGTCATTTTCTTTTGTTGGCACTATGGGTTTTGCAGTCTCATTGATGGTAATTTCCGTCTATGCTTTTCTTATGGAGATAAAGCCCTTTATTACTG
>JAMONS010000019.1 GCA_027065555.1 Hyphomicrobiales bacterium
GCATTTGGCTTTTTATTATTGGGGCTTTCTTCGCTGATTGTGTTTGTTGGGCTTAAATTAAGTGGACAGACTTTAGCAAAGACCATGGGATAGATAATGATACCAACCATTAAACAGAACCCAATAATAAAACTTATTTACAACTCTTACGTAGTGTTGTTCTTTATCTATTTAGCTTTGCCGCTTAGCGTTGTTGCAGTTTTTGCTTTTAATGATTCGCAATTCCCTTCGCTTCCTTGGGAGGGTTTTACGTTAACTTGGTTTTTTGGTACTGAGCAGCCTTGGCTTGGGGTGTTTAATGAAAGGCGCATAATGCGCTCAATAGGCACTTCGGCATTTATTGCGCTTTGTGTTTCAGTCCTATCAATTTTGGTTGGTACAATTAATGCATTTTTGTTTGAGCGAGCAAATTTTAAGTTTAAGGGCTTTTTATATGTGCTTATGCTTTTGCCATTAGTTATTCCGGGAATAATATTGGGCATTTCAATTTTGGTATTTTCTAACTTTGTTGCTAATGGGGTTGAAGACTTAACGGGGTGGGAAATTGAAGCGCTTCGCCCTGGGTTGACATTAGTTATCTTGGGGCAATTTTCGTTCATCACCACAATCGCTACATTGGTAATTGCGGCTCGATTGAAAAAATTTGATAGCTCATTAGAAGAAGCAGCGCTTAATCTTGGGGCTAGCCAATGGCAGGCGATTTATCATGTTACATTGCCATTTTTACGCCCCGCAATGATTGGCGCTGGCATTGTTGCACTATTGATGAGTTTTGAAAATTTCAATACGACCTTAATGTTAGTCGGTTCGGACGCACCGCTAACCATCACCATGTTTGACAGACTTAAAGAGGGCTCAACTCCAGTGTTAAATGCAGTTTCATTGTTGCTAATGATTGGCTCTTCGGCTTTAGCGCTAGTGATGATATTCTTCCAAAAGGCAGATAAAAAATCCTAAATATCAAAGAATTATTGATTTATTTGAGTAAATTCTTTTACTGTTCTTTTACTTAATTCATAAGTTTCATTTCTTTTTTAGCAAAAATAACCTTCTATTATTCTTGATGGCGTAACTATTGTTAGATTATTTGAAATTGGGTGTATGCTGTTGAGAAAAGCTAAACAAAAAAAGTCCAAAATACTGTCATTTTTAACGCGTAAAAGCTCATTTGTGCGTGATGAAAATGGTGTTACAGCTGTTGAATTTGGGATATTGGCGTTTCCGTTTTTTATTGTGCTTGCGGCTATTGTAGAAACAGCCTTAGTGTTTTTTGCATCTCAAGCTATGGATAACGCTGTTGATGATGCTGTGCGTTTATTAAGGACTGGGCAGGCGCAATCAGCTGGCTTTACAGCGACAGAATTTAGAGCAAAAATACATCAGGAAAGCGTTGGCATTTTAAAACTTGATAAGATTAAAGTTTATGTTCGTGAAATAAGTAGCTTCACTGCTGCAACTCCTATTGACCCACTTGATGTCGATGGTGATTGGGAGGTTGCAGAGATATATGATGATGGGGTTGGTTCTAGTATTATTATTGCTGAGGCATATTATAAATGGCCAATGCTAACCAGTTTTGTAAGTTTAAATATGTTTAATGCTGGCAATGGCTATAGATTGCTGGGTGCTGCCCGTGTGTGGCGCAATGAGCCGTTTTAGGATAGAGGCATGTCAAAGATTTTTTTAAAATTAGCTAAAAAAGCACAAAAATTTCAGCTTAATGAAAAAGGAGTTGCAGCAGTCGAGTTTGCACTTATTCTGCCAATTATGCTCACTCTTTATATTGGAACTGCTGAAGTTGGGCGAGCGATTGAATATAATAAACGTGCAGCTGTTGCAGCAGCTACTATGGGGGATCTGGTAGCTCGAGCCGATGGCAGTGTTAGTGAAGCTGAAATTACTGATTTTTTTGCAGCTGCCAAAATAACTCTAACCCCATATCCGATAGTTAATCTAAAGCAAGTTATAACATCAGTTTATGTTGATGATGATGGTGATACTAGTGTTGAATGGAGCAGATCCAAAAATGGTGGTGCAGCTTATTCAAATGGCGATAGCTTTACTTTGCCTGATAATATTAAAGATATTTCTGAAGATGGTTATGTCATTGTTTCAGAGACTTCTTTAACTTATACGCCTATTACAAGTTATATTTTTTCTTCTGGATTTACATTTGATAAAAAATATTATCATTTGCCTCGCTTTGGTGATGAAATAGAGTTGAATTAAGGTAATACCTTAGTGAGGTTGGATTCTAACGATTAACGCACGAGCTCTTGAAAAATAATCTCGATAAATTAGAAATCCTAAAATAAGTAAGGTCGCACCGATTGCTAAAAAAGGTGAGATAAACCAAATAAGCATAGCAACAGAAAAATAATAGGCCCTAATACCTTGATTAAAATTACGTGCGCCTAATGTATTTAGCGCCGCAATAGCAATAACCTCATTTTCATTGGTTTTTTCTGAATGATCGGCTGCACCAAGCATAACGCAAAAATGATTAAATTGGCGCAATGACATGGTGAAATATAAAAATGCCATAATAAAAGTAGCCAAAAGAATTATCAAATGCTGAGTAATTTCGCTATTTGCCAATTCAGGGCGAATAGTAATAAGCGCATCATGCAAAACCCCTATCTGTCCAAACACCGCAAATAAAGCCAAAATAAGCAATATCGTAGTTGAAGCAAAAAACGCTACCGAATTCATCAGGGCGGAGGAAAGAATGCCATCAATAGCATTTTCACGATGAACAGCGTTTTGCACCCAACGAACCCGCTGTAAATTCATTAAATGAGAAAGCGAGGGGCGAATATTATCTATGCTTTTGCTGGCAAGTGAATATATTAGCCAGATAAAAAGCGGAAAAAGCGAGGCAAGAAGGTTCATTTTGAGTTTGACCAAAGTTGAAATTTAAGCCAGCATAACAAAATGGAGCAGTTTGTCCAACTAGTCTTTTGAATAATATAAAGGAGAAAATATGCATAAATCTGGATCTAGGGTTTCGTTTTGGTCTGCTGTTTCTATGGGTATTGGTGCAATGGTTGGCGCGGGTATTTTTGCTCTGCTTGGGCAGGCTGGCATGATTGCAGGTAGTGCGGTTTGGATTTCATTTATTCTTGGTGGTGTAATTGCTCTTTTGTCTGGTTATTCTATTGGTCGATTAGGTGCGCATTTTCCCTCAAGTGGTGGTTTTGTTGAATATCTGGTGCAGGCTTATGGTGAGGGTGTTTTTTCTGGGGCGATTAGTGTTTTGATGTATATTTCTGCATTAGTTTCTGTGTCATTAATTGCTCGAGTTTTTGGCACTTATGCCTATGAATTATTGCCGCACGCAATGCCAAATATTTTTATCGAAGTTTTTAGTGCTGCAATAATCTTGTTTTTCATGTTTGTTAATTTACGTGGAGCAGGCTCGATGACAAGAATAGAAAATATTTTTGTTGTTGTTAAAATGACGGCATTATCAATTTTTGCTATCGCAGGAATAATTACTCTAGATCCGCAAAAATTATCTCCTTCGCTTTATCCACCAATCGATAAGGTGTTTTTCTCATTGGCGATTACCTTTTTTGCCTATGAGGGCTTTCGCATTATTACCAATGCTGCAGAAGATATGGACAGACCAGAGCATACATTGCCACGTGCTATTATGACCTCTATACTTATTGTTATGGTGCTTTATGTTGCGGTAGCTTTTGCTGTTTTTGGCAAT
>JAMONS010000020.1 GCA_027065555.1 Hyphomicrobiales bacterium
ACAGTTTCAGAATCAGTGTGAAGACTAATCCAGATAAAGCTACGCGTCTCAACAGAGTTATATCTTCTTGGCACTCGTTTTATCAAATAAAAGGTTTCATCTATTTAAGTCGCCGTTAGTCGCTTCGCTCCTGACCCCGACACCCCCGTCTTCCTTTTGGCGATGTTCATTTATCTATCCTAAAAGTCCATTTTGTATAGCAGAATGTATAGTAAATCAAGGGTTTTGTGTGGCGGAGTAAACTAATATAAATAATTTATACAATAAAATCAATGAATTAGAAGGAATGTTAAGGAGGAAAACTGGAGGAGAGGAAGTCTGTGACTGCCAAAATTTAAAGCTGAATAAGTTAATTAAATAAAGATGCTAACAAAATGTCGCGTCACAAAATGTGCTGCAAAATTTTGCCTTAAGGGTTTTTAATACTGTGCTAAATAATGCTTTTTGCACGTTTATTTTGCTATTAGCAAAGATAGGTAACTAAAAATATGCTGTTAACTAATTACTATAATTTATACATATAAAAACTGGTATGTATTGACCGAAAATAAAAATCACCTTATTGTGAACATGAGGGAAATTAATATCATAAAATATTTTTGAGGGGAGAGACAATTAAAAACCGTTTCTTAAAGTTAGTATTATTGCCAGTAATAGTCCTTTTTGGATATATGCCAGCATTTGCTCAATCTTCTCAATTTAGTATTGAGGCTGGGGCTAATATTGAGGCTGGGGCAAAGGTTTTTCGTTTGTGTATGTCCTGCCATATGGTTGGTGATAAGGCTAAAAATCGCACTGGCCCTATTCTTAATGATTTATTTGGCCGACCTGCTGCATCTGTAAAAGATTATAAGAGATATTCAGATGCTATGATACGCGCGGGTGCTGGTGGTTTGGTTTGGGATCTCGATCATATTAATTGGTATATAGAAAACCCTAAATCTCTTGTTTCTGGCACTCGTATGATTTTTAAGGGTGTTAAAGATCCGATTGATCGAAGTAATTTAATTGAATATTTACGCCAGTTTTCTGATAATCCTGCAAATATTGTTGAGGCAGAGCCAACTATTCTTGCAACAGATCCAGATGTCCATCCATCAATTTTAGCTATTGTTGGCGACCCTGCTTATGGGGAATATCTTTCTGGTGAATGTGTAACTTGTCATCAAATCGATGGTGAAGTTGATGGCATTCCTTCAATTATTGGCTGGAATGAAGAAGATTTTGTAATAGCCTTACAGGCGTATAAAACGGAACATCGCACCCATGAGGTGATGATTATGACAGCTAGAAGGTTGTCAGATGAGGAAATAGCTGCATTGGCTACCTATTTCAAAACTTTGGGAGATTAGGACATAACCCAAATTAACAAAGGAGAGAGTAAATGAAAATGAATAGACGAGGGTTTCTTGGCGCTGGTATAGCAACTGCTGCTACACTATCAGCACCAATGGGAATTGCCGCTTCGACAAATCCAAAAGTGGTGGTTATTGGCGGTGGAGCAGGGGGCGCAACTGCTGCTCGCTATATTGCTAAAGACAGTAAAGGGGCGATTGATGTTATATTGATCGAACCAACTAAAACTTATTATACTTGTTTTTTTTCAAACCTATATATTGGTGGCTTTAGAGATTATGCATCAATTGGGCATAGCTATGGAAAATTGGCATCAAAATATGGCATAAATGTCGTGCATGATTGGGCTATTGGCGTTGATAAAGAGGCAAAAACTGTTAGCCTTGCTGGTGGGGCAAGCATTCCATACGACGCTTTGGTTATTTCACCCGGTATTGATTTTGTTGAAGGGGCTGTTGCTGGTTGGGATTTAACATCGCAAAACGCAATGCCACATGCTTATAAAGCAGGATCGCAAACTCAATTATTGAAAGCGCAAATTGAAGCAATGCCAGATGGCGGCACTTTTGCAATGGTTGCGCCACCAAACCCGTATCGCTGCCCACCCGGTCCATATGAGCGTGTTTCAATGGCTGCAAGCCTATTGAAGAAAATAAACCCAAGCGCAAAAATCTTGATTGTTGATCCAAAGGCTAAATTCTCAAAGCAAGGTTTGTTTGAAGAAGCATGGTCTAAATATTATGATGGTATGATTGAACGTGTTGGCCCTGATTTTGGTGGCGATAAGGTTGAAGTTCGCCCCGATGCAATGGAAGTTGTCATTGATGGAGAAGTTGAAAAAGTTGATGTTTGTAATGTTATTCCTGCACAAAAAGCTGGTAAAATTGCTGACTTAGCAGGTGTTACAGATGGAAATTGGGCGCCTGTTAGCGCTCATGATATGCGCTCAAAACTTGATGCGAATATCTATGTGCTTGGCGATTCTAGCCAGCAGGGCGATATGCCAAAATCTGGTTTTTCTGCCAATAGCCAAGCTAAAGTTTGTGCAATGGCGGTGCGTGCGTCTCTTATAGGAAGCGCAGCTTTCCCCGCTAAATTCTCTAATACTTGTTGGTCTTTGGTTGAGACTGATGATGGTATTAAAGTTGGGGCAACTTATGAAGCAACTGATGAGAAGATTGCAAAAGTGGATGGTTTTGTTTCTAAAACTGGTGAAGATGCAGCACTTCGTAAACAAAATTATGAAGATTCAGTTGGCTGGTACGCTGGCATAGCTTCTGATATGTTTGGCTAATTAATAAGTAAAAACAACGAAAAAGGGAGGATATTAAATCCTCCCTTTTTTTATAATAAGTATCAGTTTTCTTAGCTAATGGCTAAAGTTTTTGTCGCCTCAAATATAGATCCTTCATCATCTGTCCATTTGCACAACAACTCCCCAGCCTCCGGAACTTTTAAGAAAAATTCAAAGTATGGGTCAGCAGAAACAGATCCTTCTAAATTAAAAGTTATAATTTCTTTGCCATTAAAACTAGCTTCAAAAGTATGAATAATCATACGAGGGATTTTTTCATTTGTGTCCTTATCTATTCGTTGACCAGATTCCATCCTATGATTTATTTTAGTTCTAATAGAGATAACTTCTCCAACAGATGCTTTCTTTTTTATTTTTATGCGTGGTTTAATAGCCATTTTATTCTCCAATATTTATAAGATTAGCACCCGCCAAGAGTAACTTTTATATTCACTGCGCTTGAGATAAAACTGCCATCGTTTAGTTCTGCGACTGCTAATAGATCCTGTGTGCTGTGTAATCTTATTCTGGTTGAAACTTCTGAGCGTCCTGATAATTCCCCAAAATTAAAAGTAATGACCTTTGGATTGGGATTGTTTTCAGCTATTATCACAATTCTTTTAGCACCGGGTGCATTAATACTTATAGGTACTGCACCGCCATTTTCAGCAATTTCAGGGGCGCTGATTATTAAAGCTCCCTCTTCGCTAACACTAGCTCCATTGGTAAATTCATCAACTAATGCTTGAGTTTCAGGTTTTATAGCAAAAGCTAGATCGAACGGTATTATGCTTATACTTATTGCAGCCGAGCCTAATGCTAATGTTTTTCTACGTGATAATGTCATTATCTCTCCTTTATTTGGTAATATTTGCCTAAATGTTATTTTTTAAGCAAAATGCTCCATTATTTTTATCCCGATAATTCCCCCTAAAATAATGAATAAGAAGGTAATGATAGAACCTATTGCTAATGTCGAAATTCCTGAAAGACCTTGCCCAACTGTGCAGCCTAGCGCTAATACACCGCCAATTCCCATAAAG
>JAMONS010000021.1 GCA_027065555.1 Hyphomicrobiales bacterium
TTTATCAGCTGCCTCTGTTTCACTTAATCCTATTGTGCCAATTTCTGGATCGGTGAAAACAGCTGTTGGAATAAGTGAATAATCTATTTTGGTCGGGTTATTGTTAAAAATTGTTTCAGCAAATGCTGCCCCCTCACGAATAGCAACAGGGGTCAGTTGCACTTTACCCGTAACATCACCAACCGCATAAATTGATGGGCACATTGTTTGTCCAAATTCATCAACATCAATTGCGTCACTAGAATTTGTAACAATATTAGCGTTTTCCAGCCCAAGATTATCAGTATAAGGCACACGGCCTGTTGCAAACATTACTGCTCCAAATTCAGCGACCTTTCCATCGCTAAAACTAACATTAATTCCTTCATCAGATTTTTGTAATTCTTTGATATTTGTTTGATAAATTAAATTTAGCCCTCTTGCTTTAAGGCTTTGCTCTAGACTTTTACGAACGTCCTCATCAAAATTTCGTAAAATTAAATCACGGCGATAAATAAGAGAAACTTCAACGCCTAATCCCAACAAGATTGAAGCAAATTCAACTGCGATATATCCACCACCCTCAATCAAAATGGATTTTGGCAATGTCGTAAAATCAAGCGCTTCATTTGAAGTAATGCCAAGCTCGAAACCCTTTATATTTGGCTTAAATGGCTTAGCGCCAGTTGCAATAAGAATATGTTTGCCTTTAAGGATTTTATCTTGTTTTAGCAGGCGAACTTCATTTGGCCCTGCAATAATTGCTTTGTCACGAATAGCTTCAACTTTCCAATTCTCTAAAATATTTAGATAAATATTTTCAAGCCGCTCTATTTCTTTGTCTTTATTCGCCAACAGGGTTTGCCAATTAAAATCAGCTTTAATATTCCAGCCAAAATCAGCCGCAGTTTCAAAAATATGTGAAAACCCAGAAGCATAGACAAATAATTTTTTAGGAACACAGCCCCTGATAACGCAAGTGCCGCCATAGCGATATTCTTCAACCAGAGCGACTTTTGCGCCATAAGTAGCGGCCATTCGAGCAGCTCGTACCCCACCAGATCCACCACCAATTACGATTAAATCATAAATATCACTCATTTTAATTTCCTTTATTCAGCGATGAATGATGTCATGCTGAGCGAAGTGAAGCATCTTAACCTGTTATTTAAGATCCTTCACTTCGCTCAGCATGACAATTCAGTTGATGCAAATATTCATGCATGCCGAGGTTTTTCACTCTACTTTTGAAGAGCCATTTCTATAGTTGTAAGTTAAATATCCAAGCCCAATTAAATATCCAAACCCTTGGCACGTAGGCGAGACCGAACTTTAGCAAAAAACTCAATGCGTAAATTTGCTTCAAAAACGCCCAGCACTGCTCGTAAGTCTTTGTTTATATCTGCATTGTTTTGGGCTAATTTTTTACCAACGTCAGTTTCGTAAAAATCAACAATTTGTTGCAATTCATCCATAGTAAAACGAGAAGCATAAACCCGAGCAAATTGATTTAGTAAATCGCCCTTTTCACTAGTATATTCTTTAATTGTTAGGCCAATGGCTTCATCAAGCTCGTCTTTTACTTCTGGGTTTTGTGTCATAAGCGTTTTCATTGTGTTTATGCCAGATTGCAACAGGCTAAGCTCATAAATACTTGCTTGATCGGTTAAATCAACATATTTACGGGCTAGCGCAATATGATCAGGAGCTAGTTCTTGTGAAACTACAGGGCTTAGTGAAAGAAATATTGTTGAAAATATTGCCAACAAAAGGGTAGGTAATTTATTTATTCTGGTCATTAAAATTCTCTTTTATAGTTATTGTTAAAAGCGCAAGCGCTTTATCTTTCGTATCTGGTTACACCATTATCATCAGCTATTAACGCTATGTCACACATATCAATGAATAGCCCGTGTTGCACAACGCCTGCTACATTCAATAATGCGCTTGAGAGTTTTTTTGCATTAAGAATGCGGCTAAAAAAAGCATCAACAATAAAATGTCCCCCATCTGTTATAAATGGCTCACTATTACTACCAATTCTTAGTTTTAATTTATTGCTTGTAATATAATCAGTCCCAATATTTTCTATCTGTTTTTTGGTTGTTTTCCAAGCAAATTGATTTATTTCGATAGGTAAAGGAAAAGCTCCTAAATTTGCAACCATTTTAGAATGATCTGCAATCACAATCATGCGTTTTGCTTTGCTAGCGACAATTTTCTCACGCCAAAGTGCACCGCCGGCACCCTTTATAAGAATCATATTATCATCAATTTCATCAGCGCCATCAATGACAATATCTAATTCATCAAGACTATCTAAATCTGTTAGAGGAATATTTAACTCAAGAGCCTGTTTTTCTGTTTCAATAGAAGTGGGGACACAAATAGTTTCAAAACCATTTGCCACCATTTCGCCAAGTAAATCTACAAAATACCGAGCCGTTGACCCTGTACCCAGCCCCAACCGTTGCCCACTTTTAATTTCAGAAATTGCCGCTTTTGCAGCCATATATTTTGCTGTAAATTCCATTTTATCCCCTTATTGTCTTACTTATTTACCTGCTCACAAAAAATTGATTGATAAATGTAGTATTTTGGCAACATATTAACAGTTCTAAGTAATTTTTCATTGAATTCTTTGTTTTTATCCATTTCACCACTTTCATATGATGGCATTTGAAGTTAAAAGAACAGAATCTACTTAACTAATTATGTGGCTATCCGAGTTTTGACAAGAGGACAATCAAGAACAATGACATATATTAAATCAATTATTACCATATTTTTTACGGCACTAATCACTTTTTCACTAATTTTACCAGCATCATCTGCTACTCGAGTATATAATGCTCAGACTAACAAATGGGAAACACCAAGTGAGCGTACAACATCTTCCAGACGCAGTTCTTCTATTAAGAAAGAAATTGTCACCTATGAAACAAAACAAAGACCTGGGACAATTATTGTTGAAACATCTGAACGCCGTCTTTATCTAGTTTTGGAAAATGGCAAGGCGCTTAAATATGGCGTTGGTGTTGGCCGAGAAGGGTTCACATGGTCTGGCACAAACCGTGTTACTCGTAAAGCTGAATGGCCAGGTTGGACACCACCTGCTGCAATGCGCAAACGCCAACCGGAACTTCCTGCATATATGCCTGGAGGTCTTAAAAATCCTTTGGGGGCTCGAGCAATTTATATTGGTTCCACTCTTTACCGCCTTCATGGAACAATAGAGGATTGGTCTATTGGTCAAGCTGTTTCATCAGGCTGTATCCGTCTAACCAATGACGATGTTACCGATCTTTATAGTCGTGTAAAAATTGGTGCAAAAGTTATTGTTAGACGCTAAAAACTTTTCTAGATATTTTTTTGAGGGCTGGCTTTTGTCAGCCCTTTTTTATTGACAGTCTTGCCTTCCCTCTTTTCTTTTCCTCATTTTTGGTTAGAATAAATCAAAAGGGAATATTATTAGATGGAAATTTTGCTAGAAAACTTGGACAAATCCCTGATGTCATTATTTTTAATGCCCCAAAAGTTATTTTGGCTTTAGCAATATTTTTTATTGGAAAATATGTTTTAGCAAAAATAATGGGTGGAGTTGAAGTTGCCGCATTAAAAATCCCCAATATTGGTAAAAC
>JAMONS010000022.1 GCA_027065555.1 Hyphomicrobiales bacterium
TGCACTTCTGGCAAATCAACACCAGAACTATCTAAGCGACCAACTTCAAATAATAACGGTTCATCTGGTAAAAGTGCTGCGGATTTTATTTGGTTTATACTTGTCGCCCCCGCCTCTTTATTCTTGTCGCCGTTGGTCGCTGACGCTCCCGACCCCCCCGCCGTTGTTTTATTGGGTGAAGAGGGGCGGCCTGTTGAATTCATGCTCATAGCAGTTCCTCCGTCAAAGCTTGACAAAGCGTTGCAATATCTTTGCTTGAAGTTAATTCGGTTGCGGCCAAAATCAATAAGTTTTCAACTTGTTCATTGTCTGGTTCAAGCCTTGAAAGCGGCACGCCTGCTAAAATATTTTTCTTGGCTAAATTATTGACTATTTGCTCAGCAGATTTTGGAAGGCGCACAATCATTTCATTAAAGAAGCTATTATTTAGCACTTTAATATTTGGAATTTTATTGAGCTCACTTGCTAATTTACGAGCCATTTTATGATTGAGCTTGGCTAATTTTGTTAGTCCAGTGCCACCAAGCAATGTGAGGTGAATAGAAAAAGCTAGTGCACAAAGCCCTGCGTTAGTGCAGATGTTCGAGGTGGCTTTTTCTCGTCTAATATGTTGCTCACGAGTTGAAAGAGTGAGCGTAAAAGAACGCCGCCCTGCGCTATCAATAGTTTGCCCACATAGGCGACCCGGAAGCTGGCGAGTGAATTTTGCTCTTGTTGCGAGCAGCCCAAGATAGGGGCCACCAAAATTGAGCGAATTGCCTAAAGATTGACCCTCAGCAACCACAATATCAGCGCCTAAATTTCCCGGAGCTTCAAGCAGACCAAGCGATATAATTTCGGTAATGACAACTATTAGCAAAGCGCCCTTTTCGTGTGCCGCATCTGCGAGCTGCTTAACATCACGTAGTGAGCCAAAATAATCTGGTGTTTGCACAATAATTGCTGCTGTTTGCTCGTCTATTTGGCTTAAAATATCGCCATGTCCATCGGGAGTAGAATCTAGAGTGATGAGATCTTTGCCATTATCCAAATAGGTATGCACCACGTCACGATATTGTGGGTGTAGGCCACCCGAAAGAATGATTTTTTTGCGTCTTGTGATGCGCTTTGCCATTAATGCGGCCTCGGCAGTAGCGGTTGAGCCATCATACATTGAGGCGTTGGCAATATCCATGCCCATTAGGGTTGCTACTTGTGTCTGAAATTCAAATAGCGCTTGCAATGTGCCTTGCGAAATTTCTGGCTGATACGGTGTATAGGCGGTTAGCCATTCTGAACGTTGGATAAGATGATCAACAGAGGCTGGTACATGATGGTGATAAGCGCCTGCACCAATGAAAAATGGCACATCATTGGCGCTAATATTTTTCTTTGCCAAATCGCCCAAATGCTGCGCTACCAAAAATTCGCCCTTATGGTTGGGTAAATCAAACTGCCTCTGTTTGATGGCAGATTTAGGGATTGATGCAAATAATTCATCAACACAATCTATGCCAATGCTGTTGAGCATTTGCTGGCGTTCGTTATGAGAATGAGGGAGATAGCGCATTTTATTGTCCTAGCCAATATGAGAAGCGTATGCTTCTTCGTCCATTAATTCATCAAGCTCACTAGCATTGCTTAATTTGATTTTGAAAATCCAACCCTTATCCTGCGGTGATGAATTAACTAATGCAGGCTCAATATCTAGCTCTTCGTTGATTTGGGTGATTGTGCCGCTAATAGGCGCATAGAGCTCGCTTGCCGCTTTTACGGATTCAATTACTGCAATTTCATCGCCCTTGTTAAAGCTCTTTCCAACTTCAGGTAATTCGACAAAAACAATATCGCCAAGTTGGTTTTGTGCATAATCTGATATGCCAATAGTGCCAATATCACCTTCAGTTTTTACATATTCATGTTCGCTAGTATATTTCATTTAATTTCCCCTATAATAATTATTTGCCACAAATGGCATTTTTACAATTTCGCCATTTACTTGCTTGTTGCGCACAATGGCAGTGGTTTTTGTACCGATTTTGGCCTGCTCTGTTGGTAAATAACCCATAGCGATTGGTTTTTGCAATATGGGTGAAAAAGTTCCTGAAGTAATATAGCCAATTTTATTGCCCTGTTCATCAACTAGCTTTGCACCTTCACGAACTGGCATTCTGCCATCAAAAATAATGCCCATGCGTTTTTGCTTTGCGCCATTTGTAATTATTTGCTGTATTTTCTTATCACCAATAAATCCACCCTCAAGTCGTCGATGCTTGCCAATGGCAAAAATTATACTAGCGCTTATCGGATCAATTTCTTCATTCATATCATGTCCATAAAGACAAAGCCCTGCTTCAAGGCGCAAACTATCACGCGCCCCTAAGCCTGCAAATTCAACTTCTGGCTCATCAAGCAATATGGAGGCTAATTTTGGTGCATCTTTATTATTTAGCGAGATTTCAAAGCCATCTTCTCCTGTATAACCAGAGCGAGAAATATTGCATCCTATGCCTTTAATGCTTGTTGCATCTGATTGCATGAAGCTTAGTTTTTCGACAATATCAGAAAAACGAGAAAGTACGCTAGCAGCTTTTGGCCCTTGCAAAGCCAATAAAGATTTACCTTCTTCAAAAGATATCTTTATTTCTTTTGTAAGGTTTGCTTGCATAAATTTGAAATCATTAGCTTTTGTTGCGCCATTTACTACTATAAAAATAGTGCCATCAGTTGCTTGCTTATCGGTTGGTCTTGTGATGATGAGATCGTCTATTACGCCGCCATTTTCATTTAGCAAAACGGAATAGCGCATCTCGCCTTGTTGAAGATCAATAATATTTGCAGGGATTATTTTTTCGAGCGCTTTTGCGGTGCTAGCGAAATCCTTGCCTTTAATAATAAGCTGTCCCATATGTGAAACATCAAATAGGCTGACTTGCTCTCTTGTGTGATTATGTTCCGCTACAATGCCTTTATATTGGATAGGCAATTCATAACCTGCAAAACTTACCATGCGAGCGTTATGCTCAATGTGTAAGTCATAAAGACTGGTTTTTATTAGTTGGTTATTATTCATTTATGACCCCGATCAAAAATAGATGCACAAAAGCATAAGACATGATGTCCTTTGCCATTTTGCCCCCTCTGTCCTTTGAACCTGAGAGATTCCCATTAAAGAAATGGTTACTCCGTCGGTGAGATATCTAACAGAAATCTGCTTTCCAGAGTTTTATATTATCTGCGGTCCATTTGCCTGAGAGTTTAGCGGGGTGCTTGCTCCTTCGGCGTTGGGAAAATCCAAACTCTCCCGCAGATAGGTTATTTTGCTAAATTATATGCTATTCGTCAATAAGATTATTGTTGTAAACAAAGAATAAAGAATAAAAACTAACTCTTAGTATCAAACCCAACCCAAATAACGATATTTTCGCCTCCAATATATGGAATTGCTACATTCTCAACTACTTTGATGAATTCTTCTGATTGACTGGGTGGTGTTATCGTTACAGGAATATCGTATTTTTGTGAAAATACCGCAATGTCATCTCGCTCTACAACAAAACGTAGCGGTACTGTAATTTGGTTTTTTGAGCTTGCAGGGCCAAGTAGTACTCGACCGACAGCGCCCATTTTAACGGTGATGAGGCCATTTGAAACTACACAATTACGAGATTGATTATCTATTCTTGCTTGATATATTAATGATTGTGCATCACCAATTCGATTTTTGGCGTAGGAGAATAATGCCCCTCCACCCGCTTTAACTCTAATTGGTGGGCATTGTGTTGCGATAGCAGGTAGGGCTGTTATTGGGGTTTGAGCTAATGTGCTTTGGTCTATTTCAGCATTTGCTAGGGTGATAGTATCTGTATTATTTGCATCATTCGATCCAAAAAGGGAGCTTGAAGTACAAGCACCTAAGGCGGCAAAAGCTACCACAAGGCTTGAAATTTTTAGAATTTTTACAATGTCTTTTCTTGCCATATCTCTTTTCACAAATATCTTATTCATAGGTTAAACCCCTAACTCAAACAAACTCAAACTAAATATCTATCAATCGTCTTATCCCCAAAAGGGCAAAAGAAATGCCCTTGTAACAGAAATAAATATTAATTAACAGTCTCATTGTGCATATCAATCAAATCTAAATTTGTGCTAATGAAACAGTTTGGCAAAAATGTGCCCAAAATAAAATAATTAATCAACTAGCTTAATTTCTTTTTCTAATTCGTAAGCACCTTGATCTGTCATAAATGTAATGCGTAGGGGTTTCTTTATTAGCTCATCAGCTTGTTTCATATTTTGTAATTGATAAGAAAGCTTGTTTGGAGAAATAAGTTTTACTATTGAAAATAAAGTTGATAAATCGCCATTATCCAAAACTACTAAATCTGGTGAAATAATATCTTGGTTTATTTCAATTTCAAGAGTTCCAGATGTTTTGTTAAATTGCACATCTCCAAAGGCGAGGGTCTGTTTTTCCCAAAGCATTGGAGTGTCTATTAATGCTTGCTCTAGCCTAATAGAATTTGCTCTATTAATTTTATTGAAATCTAATTCAAGCTCTAAGCTTATGTTAGCAGGAATGCAAATGTTGGCGCATATGCCTAAAAAAATATCTGCCTTTATGTTCTTTGTATTCTTATCTAATTCAAGCATGATTGGGAAAATTATTGATCCATAATAGACATAATCTTGCGTGCCATATTTAGTTTCTCTAAGGGGGTATGGCCAAAAAATTTTATGTGATTTAACACCAGCAATGCTAGAAAAATCTAATTGTAAGGGAATACCTGTCTCACCTGGAATTCGCCAATAGGTTTTAATGTTTTTTGGCATTTTGATTTCAATGCCAACAAGAGAAAAGCCATTATCATCAATTTTATTGCTAGATATTAGCCTTATTTTTGCATCAAGACCCATATCCACCCAATTACTTTGACTAGAATTTGTGCTTTGGCCAGCATTTGCGCTATTAACAGATAGTAAAATAGCAAATATTATCAATATTATGTGCTTCATAAACATCTCAAAGTTTCTAATAATATGATTGTCTTATAGCAATAAGTATAATTGGTAAATTCATCATTGTTCATAATTTTGTGATTAAGGCTTTTATTAGAGGCGCTTTTATGCCTTAATTATTCTATTATAGTTAGGCAATCACGATTTGGAGAATTTCATGCCAAACTCGCTTAAAGGACAGTTACTTGTTGCAACTCCTGAAATGGGGGACGATAGATTTTATGAAACTATTATCTACCTTGTTTCGCACAATGAAAGCGGGGCGATGGGTTTGGTGATAAATAATCCTATTGAGGGCATGCAATTTAGCGATGTTCTTGAGCAAATGAATTTGGGTGAGCCAGAAGAATTGATAAATATACCAAATAATATTCAATCTAAAGAAATATTTCGAGGCGGGCCTGTTGATCAGGGACGAGGCTTTGTTTTACATTCAAGTGATCGTATTTTTGAAGATAGCACATTTCAAGTTGATAAAAAAATATGCCTAACAGCTTCAAGTGATATTCTTAAATCGTTAGCTTTTGGCCCTGCGCCAAAAAACTCATTATTAGCTTTAGGATATTGTGGTTGGAGTTCTGGACAGCTAGAGGGTGAGTTAAAACAAAACGGCTGGTTAATTACAAATTATAGTGATGAATTATTATTTAATATTCCAATTAGCAAGCGATATGATAGAGCGCTTAAACAGATAGGGGCAACGCGTGCCTCACTAAGCCCAGTATCAGGAAATGCTTAAGCTCTTTGTGTGTGAAAATATAAGCAACCTTTGAGCTTAGCTTATCGCTTTGCCTTTGCAAATTGCGCCGCTAATTTTTTATAAAATTCCTTCTGGCTCATAGGAGCTCCAAAAAGATATCCTTGTGCATATTTACAATCAAGCGAAATTAGGCGTTTTAATTCTTGTTTCGTTTCAACTCCTTCGGCAATAACACTCATATCTAATTCTTTGGCAAGCGAAAGTACTGATTTAATAATAGGTATTTGTGTGCGAGTTAGGCGTTCTTCAATGCCTATTTGCACAAATTGCGATGGAATTTTTATAGTATCAAAGGGAAAACGGTGCAAATATGATAGAGAAGAATAACCAGTGCCAAAATCATCTAATGCTAGCCTTAGTCCCATAGATTTTAGTTTTTCTAACATATAAGATGAATGTTCGGCATTAGACATAATCTGAGTTTCGGTTATTTCTAATTTGAGGTGTTTTACAATAGTGGAATATTGCAAAATCATCGATCTCATATTGGCCAGCATATTTTCATTGGCTAATTGGCGAGGTGAAAGGTTTATTGAAATGAAGAAATTTTCGTCTAGTGGAAATTCTTCGCTCCATTTTTGAGTTTGCTTTGCTGCAAGTTCTATAGCTAATTTACCAAGCGCTTCAATTTGTCCTGTGCGCTCAGCCAATGGAATAAATTCATCAGGCTTTATCATGCCTCTTGAGGAATGTTGCCAACGCAACAGAGCCTCAGCGCCAACAATAGTATTTGAGTGAATATCCATAATTGGTTGATAGTGGATGAGAAACTCGTTTTTTAACAAGCCATTGGCTAAATCTTCTTCGTTAGTGCTTGAGTGGGTTCTTATTGAACGTGCAGAAGCCCGATAGGCCTCAATTCTATCACCTCCATGCCGCTTAGCATAATGCATTGCTAATTCTGCATCATTTAATATTTGCTTGGCATCTGCATCGCTATTATCAAAAATTGTGACACCAATAGAGACTGTTAGAGCAATATCTTTTTGCCCAAAGTTAAATTTCATCCGCATGGCTTTTCGTATTTGCTCAGCAACTTTGGCAATGTCGGCGGCTTTTTGTTGGCTTGCTAATAGAACAGCAAATTGATCGCCATTGATACGAGCGACACTATCAAGTGGTTGTAATAGGCGTGCAATACGTCTTGAAGTGGCTAGGATAACAGAATCTGAGGCACTTAAGCCAATGCTTTCATCAAGGTCTGCAAACCTATCAATATCAATTAAAAGCACAGCAGGTTTTGCTCTGCCTCCAGCACGGGAGCGAATTAGGGATCGCTCTAATCTATCAAAAAACAATTCTTTATTTGGTAATCCTGTGAGGCTGTCATAAACACTATCATGTAATAGGCGTTCGCGTGCGGCGCACTCATGAGATATATCTTGTAAAGTTCCAACGATGCGGGTTACTTGGCCGGCACTACTTAAAACGGGTTTTATTTTTAATTGAAAAGTGCGATAAGAATTATCGCTATGTAAGAGTCTTATTTCAGTATTTATTTTGCCACGCTTTAACTCAATTAATGTATCAAGGGCAGTTCTAAATCTATCCTTGTCGTTCGGGTGTACCCTATCAAGCCAGCGTTTTATTGCTCCTTGTAATGCGCCAACTCTAGTGCCAAGACGTGTTGATAATTCGTTTGAAACAGAAACCCTGTCACGATCAATATTCCAATCAAATACAAAATCTCCGCTACCAGTAATAGCAAGAGCTCGGCGCTCAATTTCTGAAACGCTACCTATTGAAACTTGCCCATCAGCAAATGCATGTTGTATGGCAGTAAAACCAATAAGCATAACTATCAAGACTAGCCCGCCAGCAACTGATGGCTGAGCTATATCATTTGAGATTTGCCCATTAATTACCATCCAAGCATAAAATAACCACGCAAGATAAACTATCCAAGTAGGTAATAATAACACCGCTCTATCATAGCCCCGAATAGCGAGTACTATAATTAAAAATAGCCCAGTAATACCTACAAATAACAGGGCAAAACGAGAAATAGTGGCAGCAATATTTGGTTCAAAAAATGCGGTTGCAAACAGTGCTATAAAAATAACTAATAGCGCTAATGCTAGATGAATGAAACGCAAATGCCATCGATGTAGGTTTAGATAGATGAATAAAAATGCAAATAAGGTTGTAGCCAGACCTGCTTCAGCTGCCGCTCTGAAAGGTTGCATTGAGCCGTTCTCAATTCCAAGTAAGCGCCCCATTACACCAAAATCAATTAACAAATATGCTAATACTGCCCAAGCAAAAGCAGCCGTTGCGGGAAAAATACCACGCCCTTTAACAACAAACATAATTGAGAGGAATACAGCCGCAAGGCCTGCAATTCCAAGAACTGTACCTCTAAATAGGGTAAAAGAATTTATGTAATCACGATAAGCGTCTGGCTTCCATAAATAAAGATTTGGCAATGCTCCTTGGGTTAGCTCAGCAATATAGGTAACGCTTGAGCCGGGATCAATGGTGATAGAAAATACATCAGCCTCATAATCGGTTGCTCGCTTTGGCCTAAGTCCATGACTTGCAGTTAAAAAATTAATGCGATTAGCGCCCAAATCTGGGTTTAGTATTTTAGAATTTGAAAGGCTAAAAAACGGTGCAACTAACAAGCGCTCAATTTGCACATCACTTTCATTTTTAAGTGCAAATAAAGCCCATTTTGGGTTGGTGTTTTCGTCAACCGCTAATACTTCAATCCGACGAATAATTCCGTCTTCGCCCGCAGCAGTATTTAATTGTACTTTTGCATTGTTACCTTCAACAATATCAACACCAGCACGCAAATTAATGGCATTAACTGAATCTGGAACTTGTATTACTTCAAAGGCAATTGATGCCAAAGAGCTAATAAGCCAGAAAAATATAGAAAATAATATGGACTTAATAATAGACATTAATAATTGGATACCCTTAGATTTTCGTTATTCTTTTGGTAACGCTGTTTTATTGGTTTCACAAGTATAGAGAGATAAATATTTTTCTTTTGTTAGCGCATAAAGCACATGATCTTGCCAAATGCCATTTATTTGTAAATAATCCTTGCTATAACCTTCCTCTTCAAAACCGTTTTTTTCTAATAATTTACGTGATGCAATATTATGAGGCAAGCAGGCGGCGTGAACACGAACTAATTGCAAAGAATCGAAAATGAAGGGTAAAATAAGTTTTACTGATTTGCTCATTATCCCTTTATTATTTTCTTCTTCGCTTAGCCAATAACCCAAAGTTACATGGCGTGCAGCATTATAACGAATATTTGAAAGACTGATTGCACCAACCAATGTTTTTATTTCTTTATTTTGAAGAAAAATAAAAAATTGAAATTCAGCTCTTGTTTTTGCTTGGTTTTTATAATGAGAAAGCCGCTTCATAAATGCGCTTTCGCTCAAATCACTTTTGTTCCATGTTGGCTCAAAAGGGGTGAGATAATCCATATTTTTTAGGCGCAATGAACTCCATTCTTTATAATCATCTTTTTGAGCAAAGCGTAGGAAAATATTATTGTCAGAAAATGTTGGAGTTGGAGAAGAGATAAATAGATTTGAAAATATTGAGATCATGAAGCAAAATGTTGTTTTATAGTTTGATAATCAGGAATTTTTTCTATTGGCCCTAAGGACGCAACGGTTGGCTTGGCGTCTTGAATTAATTCTAGGGCTATTTGTTTTACTCTTTTTGCGTCTATTTTGTTGATGCGTTCAAGTGTTTCTTGCATCGCAACGGGGTGTCCGAACAATATTTGCTGGCGTGCTAATTGGCCAGATCTTGCGGTTGGGCTTTCTAATGACATTAATAGGCCCGCCCTAATTTGATTGCGAACCCTTATAACTTCTTCTTGTGTTATATCCTGTGTAACTTTTTTTAATTCTTCAATTATTACAGGTATTAATTCATCTACTTGCTCAGGGCCTGTTGCGCTAGCAACACCTAATATTCCGCTATCAGCAAATGCCCAGTGGAACGCATAAATTGAATAACAAAGCCCACGTTTTTCACGTAATTCTTGAAATAGGCGTGAACTCATACCGCCGCCCAATATTTTTGCCAAAATTAGCGTGGCATAATAACCATCAGAATTATATGCTCGCCCCTCAATTCCTAAAATAACATGAGCCTGTTCGTGCTTTGAGGTTTGGCGTGCATCGCCACCAATATATTTTGCTTTTTCTGGTTGTTTTGAGCCAGTTGCACGAAGATCTGTAAATTGCTTTTCAATTATTTTCACTAAGCCATCATGATCAATTTTGCCAGCGGCTGCCACAATCATGCGATCACCAACATAATTATTATGTAAATAAGAGCGAATGGCGTTTGGGGTGAAATCACAAACCGATTTTACAGTGCCAAGAATTGGTCGTCCGATAGCTTGATTGGGATAGGCGGTTGATAGGAACATATCAAAGGTTTGATCATCAGGATCATCGTGAGATGCGCCGATTTCTTGTACGATAACTTGTTTTTCTCGGCTTAATTCATTTTCGTTAAATAAAGAATTTTGTAAAATATCTGAGAGGATTTCAGCCGCAAGACCAGTATCTTCTTTTAGGGTGCGAGCGAAATATCCAGTATGTTCAATGGAAGTTGCAGCGTTTAATTCGCCCCCCACATTTTCAATTTGCTCAGCAATTTGTTTTGCGTTGCGGGTTTTTGTGCCCTTAAATGCCATATGTTCAAGCAGATGAGAAATGCCATGCTCGTTCTCATT
>JAMONS010000023.1 GCA_027065555.1 Hyphomicrobiales bacterium
AAAACGAGAGCCAGATTTTACCCAAATGCCAAGCGAAGCGCTTTCAAGATGCTCCATATTATCACTCAATATGACAATACCATTATCTAATTTTGTAGTTGTTACTTTCAATATCTAGCCCCTATAATATGCTATTATTTATTAACACGAGTGTGCTGATTAATATATTGTTTGATTTCACTCACATCATTTTGCAATATTTGCATTTTTTCTTTTCTTTGTAAAAGATCTGATAAAAAATCTGGAAGTTGCGGTGATTGCCCTGTCGCTTTTTCTACGGCTTTGGGGAATTTTGCAGGATGGGCAGTTGCTAGAGAGATCATTGAAATATGCTTGTCTTTAAGGGCTTGTGCAACATTTACGGCTACTGCGCTATGAGGATCTAAAAGATAGTTTGATTTCTTAAGGGTGCTGGCCATTGTAGCATCAACTGCACTTTGGTTGGCGCTTAATGCCAAGAAATCTTGTTTGATATAATCAAGGGCATCTTTTGGTAAAGAAAAGCTGCCTGATTGTTTAAGAGAATTCATTAGTGCACGAACTTTAGCGCCATCTCTATTTAGTGCCTCAAATAGTAATCGCTCAAAATTAGATGAAATTTGAATGTCCATTGAGGGTGAGCTGGTGGCTTGAACAGTGTTTGTTTCGTAGCGCCCAGTTTTTAATGTACGTGCTAAAATATCATTTTCGTTGGTTGCTATAATAAGCTTTCTTATTGGTAGTCCCATTTTTTTAGCGGCAAAACCTGCAAAGATATCACCAAAATTTCCAGTTGGAACGGTGAAATCAATTTGTTTATGTGGCGCTCCTAAATCGCTTGCCGCTTTGAAATAATAGGTGATTTGCGCTAAAATTCGTCCCCAATTAATAGAATTGACACCAGATAGATTAGTTGTTTGACGGAATTTTTCATCGGCAAATAGTGCTTTTACAATATTTTGGCAATCGTCAAAATTCCCTTCGATTGCGATATTGAAAACATTATCCTCAATTACGCTAGTCATTTGCTTTCGCTGAATTTCAGAGGTGCGTCCTAATGGGTGAAGGATAAAAATGTCTACATTATCACGACCCTTAAACGCCTCAATGGCAGCAGAGCCAGTATCGCCAGAAGTTGCGCCAATGATTGTCGCACGGCGTGAACGCTTAACAAGAATATCATCTATTAATCTTGCTAAAAATTGCATTGCAACATCTTTGAAAGCAAGAGTTGGCCCATGAAAAAGCTCTAGCACAAAATGATCGCTCTCAATTTCCTTTAGGGGCGTTACTGATGGATGATTAAAGTTTGCATAAGAGGCATTTATCATTTCTTGCAAAGTTTTTTCATCAATCTCATTATCTACAAAACGAGAAATGATAGCAAAAGCAATTTCACTAAAAGAAAGATTGGCAAAAGAAGCAATTTCTTTAGAGGGTATTTGTGGCCATTGTTGCGGTAAATAGAGGCCGCCATCACTTGCAAGCCCTGCAAGCACGCTATCGCAAAAGCCTAAATCTGGCGCTAAGCCTCGTGTTGAGATAAATTTCATAAACCCTATCCATAATTAATATTATTTCTTTGCCTCTCTTAATATCATCAAACAGTAAGAGCAAGCGAGCAATTTTATGTTTTAACTTTTAAGTTTAGCTTTTCTTTTTTGCTTAGATTTTTTTAATAGCCAATAAAATGATAATAATATGATTATTAAAGAGATTAAAAAACTAATCATTGCATACTCAAAATGTCTATTAAGAGTTTTTACTTTTGTTTCACCGCCCTGAAAAGAGGTTTCTTGATTAGCAGCAAGATCCATATATATTGGCGCAATGTTTTTATTATTTAGCACCATGAAAATTGCTAGACGTTTTACTGAAAGAACATAATCTACCCTGTTTTTAATATCTGGCCCTTTAGTAAAAAGGCCTCCCTGTTGAGATGTTCTTGCAATGCCTTTGAGCGTGAAAGTGCCTGATGGTGATGATGTTGAATTTATAAGGAACCTATCCGATTGTTTTATAAAACCACGATTGACCAAGATAATCCCGCCGCTCTCTAATTCAAATGGAGCTATTACCCAGCAACCCTTGCCACTATTGCTACCTTTAGAATTATCTAAATTAGTCACAACGCAAACGGGTTTTTGTGCCAAATATTTGCCAACTATTATTATTGGACGAAAAGAATATATATTGGCATCAAATATTTTCCACTCATTTTGAGGTGGAATAGGAATTGGGCTCTGTTGCATTTGCAAAAGATTATATTCGTCTTTTGCTAAAATTTGTGAATGTTGTTGTAATTGGTAAAATCCAAGTGCAATGAAAATTATAGCAAGTAGGGATATAAAAGCTACAAAGGTTTTAGAAATAGGAGGGGGGGGCAAATTCTCTCGTTGTTTAAGTTCTGCAACTAACTCAGAATATGGATTGTCTTGATCTGAAGAATCTTTTATCTTTGCCATATCTGCGCCGCAGTTTGTTGTTGTGTTAGATTCATAATTATTGGTAAAGACCTATTATAAAGCGAGCCTAGGGTCATTGTTGTCGTTGTTTGGAGATTTAGTAAAGTGAATAATATCATTTCCCGTATTTTTACTATCATTGTTGCAGTTTTAATTTTCTCGTTTGGCTTAAGTATAAATTCATTTGCGCAAGGAATTGTTAAAGCGCAATATGGTGACTGGCAAATGAGTTGCGATACACCACCGGGCGCTAGTTTTGAGCAATGTGCGCTAATTCAAAATGTAAGCGCTCAAGACCAGCCAAATGTTGGGCTTTCAGTTATTGTATTAAAAACCGCCGATAAGCAAGCTAGATTATTAAGAGTATTAGCGCCGCTTGGTATATTATTGCCAAATGGTTTGGGTCTAAATGTTGATGGTACTGATTTAGGGCGAGTTGCCTTTGTGCGCTGTTTGCCAAATGGCTGTGTTGCTGAAGTTGTGATGGATGATGAATTAATAGATGTCCTGACAAAGGGGCAAACTGCAATTTTTGTAGTTTTCAAAACTCCTGAAGAGGGCATTGGTATTCCGGTTTCTCTTAATGGCTTTGCTAAGGGTTTTGCAGAACTTCCCTAAATGTAAAACACTATGGTGCTTGCGTATATGTTTTCTGATGACTATATTGTTTTTATATAAGCATTAGTTTGGGCATAAGTCCTGACCTTATAGGATTTTGGAAAAGATATATGTCCACAGCAGTATTTACTACTGGCTCAACAATGCGTCATGTTTTAATTATGACTAGTACATCTGCTATTGGATTAATGGCAGTGTTTTTTGTTGATGCTATTTCCCTTTATTATATCTCTTTATTAAACGATACCTCACAAACTGCGGCGGTTGGTCGTGCTTCTTATATAATTGCTTTTATCATTGGAATTTCTATTGGTATGATGATTGGCGCATCAGTGATTGTTGCTCGGGCGCTTGGGGCTGGAAAAATTAAAGAAGCGCATTCATATGCTGGCACTGCCATCATTGTTTCATTTTTTATTAATGCTGTTATTGCTTTTGGGATGTTGATTTTTTTAGACCCGATCCTATCTCTTCTTAATAGCGAGGGAGAAACGCTAAAACACGCCAAAACCTATTTGACTATTATTCTGCCCTCAACTCCATTTTTTGGCGTGGGGGTTGTTGCGATGGGGATTTTGCGTGCCAAAGGTGATGCTAAAAGGGCGATGACTATCACGCTAGCTGGTGGCGTGCTTATTGCTGTTTTGGATCCAATATTTATCTTTACGCTTGGTTTAGAAATAACGGGTGCAGCGATTGTTGTTGCGATGGTCAGGGTTAGTTTTGCTTTTCTTGGTCTTTATTATTTAATTGGTGTACATGATATGATTATTTGGCCAAATATCACTCGTTTTCTTCATGATATTAAGAATTTACTTAAAGTTACAATTCCTGCAATTCTTACGAATTTAGCAACTCCATTTGGTGCTTTTTTCATTGCACAAGCAATTACCTCTTATGGTGATGAGGCAATAGCAGGGCAGGCGGTTGTTGATAGGTTAATACCAATTGCTTTTGGGGTTATTTTTGCGCTTTCTGGAGCGGTGGGTCCGATTATTGGGCAAAATGCTGGTGCTGGAAAAATGGACAGGGTACGCCAAGCGCTAATTGATGGTATGAAATTTAATATTATTTATGTGTTATTTGCTTGGCTAATGCTTTTTCTTGGCCGAGATATTATCATTAATGTTTATTCTGCAACAGGTGATATGGCGCTAATGATAAATCTGTTTACTGCAATTCTTGCCGCATCTTTTTTCTTTAATGGTATGTTGTTTGTAACTAATGCAGCCTTTAATAATCTTGGATATCCCTTGTGGGCGACTTGGCTAAATTGGGCACGCCAAACTATTGGCGTATTGCCATTTATTTGGGTTGGGGCATATTATGCTGATTTAGAGGGTATTGTATGGGGGGCAACTATTGGCTCAATTCCATTTGCAATATTGGCGGTATATTTGGCATTTAGGCTAATTAACAGACTAGCTATTGTTAATGTAAAATAGGTTATTCTTTTTCCCTCTTCTAAAACTAATCAGAACATACTAAGATTTGAAAAAATTATTTAGTTTGGGTGGAAAATGAAGCATATTATTAATGAACTTGAGAATAGGCGTAAACAAGCAAGGCTTGGCGGTGGGCAAGCACGAATTGATAAACAGCATCAAAAGGGCAAATTAACCGCTCGTGAGCGCCTTGACGTGTTGCTTGATGAAGGCTCATTTGAAGAATATGATATGTTCGTTACTCATCGCTGTACTGACTTTGGCATGGAAGAACAAAGGATTGCAGGTGATGGTGTGGTCACGGGTTGGGGCACAATTAATGGGCGTATGGTCTATGTTTTCTCTCAAGACTTTACGGTG
>JAMONS010000024.1 GCA_027065555.1 Hyphomicrobiales bacterium
GGGGAAGCGTGTGAGACAAAAATCATAGGGGCTAAACAGCCAATAGAAAGAATTATTGATTTTCCAATCGCTGAAATCAAACGCTTAACAGGGCTTAACGTGCCATTTGTTGAAATAAAAGTCATTCTTACTCGACTTGGTTTTTGGCTTTCTGGCGCTGGTGATATTGTGAAAATTGCCGTGCCAACTTGGCGATCTGATGTCACAATAAAGGCCGATATTGTTGAAGAAATTATGCGTATTGTTGGGGTAGATAAAGTGCCAGTTGAGCCTTTACCTGCGCTATTTGGTGTTGCCAAAAAAATGCTCACAACAATTCAAAATCGCCGCCGTTTAGCTCGTCGCATTTTAGCGGCACGTGGCATGAATGAAGCAATAAATTATTCTTTCATTTCAAAAGAAGAAGCAACACGTTTTAGTGGTGGAGATAAATCGCTTCGTCTTTCAAATGCGATTGCAAAAGACATGAGCGATATGCGCCCTTCACTCTTAGCAGGCTTATTAAAAGCTGCAGGCAATAACGCAAATCGAGGCTATTCTGATATTGCATTATTTGAAGTTGGGCAGATTTTCTTATCAGATGTAGCAAGTGGTCAGCATACTTATGCAAGCGCTATCCGCTCTGGCACTGCGAGCATAAATGGTGCAGAGCGTCATTGGCGGCAAAAGGCAAACAAGGTCGATGTGTTTGATATAAAAGCAGACATGGCGGCAACATTTGATGTGCTTGGTCAAGATATGAATAAGGCGCAAATAATTGATGACGCACCAATTTGGGCGCACCCAGGACGAGGCGGTAGAGTGCAACTTGGGCCAAAATTAATCTTAGGTTGGTTTGGCGAAATTCACCCTGCACTAATTGAAGAAATGGGATTAGAAGCGCCAATTATAGCGTTTGAAATTGACCTTGATGCACTACCTTTACCTCGTAAAAAAGCCAGCGTTGCCAAGCCGCATTTGCAATTATCTGATCTGATGCCACTTAGTCGAGATTTTGCCTTTGTAATTGATAGCGAAATTAGTGCAGCAAAGATTATTAAAGCCGCAAGTTCTGTCAATAAATCACTTATTTCTAAAGTGAATATTTTTGATGTGTTTGAGGGCAAAAATATTGGGATCGGCAAAAAATCTATTGCAATAGAAGTGTTAATTCAACCAAAAGATAAAACACTAAAAGAAGAAGAAATAGAAGTGATTTCTAATTCCATTATCGCAGCAGTTGAAAAAGCCACGGGTGGCGTTTTAAGAGCATAAATTTAGCATATGTCTTATTTATATAATTCATAAATAAGCTTTTAGTCTTTGCTTTTACGTAAATTGAATAACTACCCCTTGTCATCATTTTGTTGCACTTCATTTGCAAATCTGGGGAATGGAGGGCAAAGCGTATAGAATAAAATGAATATATTTGCTCTTGCTTAATATCTAATAATCATAATCAATTTATGAGCGATTTTATAAATTTTACTAATGGGCAGACCAATGACTTAATTATTGCGTGGCTGGGCGAATTAAAAAGCGTGCGCCAATTAGCAGCAAAAACTGTTGAAGCCTATCAACGTGATCTTAGTCAATTTATTGCTTTTTTATTTAATCACCATGCGCAAAAAATTGACCTAAAACTATTAGAAAATCTTAAGCCAACTGATTTTAGAGCTTTTTTAGCATATCGTCGCAATGATGATGTTAGTTCTCGTTCATTAGCTAGATCATTATCAGCATTAAAAAGTTTTTTTAATTATCTAGAAATGCAAAACCTTATCAAAAATGAAGCACTAAATTTAATAAAAGCACCAAAATTGGGCAAAAGCCTACCTAAAGCCTTAAGTATTGATGAGGCAAAAAAGACAATTTCTAGCATTGATGAAATGGAGGATATCGCATGGATTAGCGCCCGTGATATTGCCGCCCTTTCGCTTTGTTATGGTGCGGGTTTAAGAATCAGCGAGGCTTTGGCGTTAACTAAAGCCGATATTGAAACTAATGCCATGCGAATAATTGGAAAGGGTGATAAAATGCGACTTGTGCCGCTGATGCCCCCAATTTCTTTGGCGATTGCTAAATATCTAAAACTTTGCCCATTTAATATCGCTAAAAGTGAGCCAATATTTAAGGGCGTTAAGGGTGGTATATTGTCGGCACGCATTATTCAAAGGCGAGTGGTGCAATTAAGATCAGCTCTTGGTCTGCCACCCTCTGCCTCCCCACATGCGCTGCGTCATTCATTTGCTACTCATTTGTTAAACAAAGGCGGAGATTTGCGCTCAATTCAAGAGTTATTGGGTCACGCCTCACTTTCAACTACTCAAATTTACACCAAAGTTGATAATGAGCAATTATTAGAAAATTATATAAAAGCTCACCCAAGAGGATAGGCAAGAGGATAGGCAAGAGGATAAAATTAGTTAAATTAATAGAGCTATTCTAATCACTATCTAATTCTTTAGAACTATTCCAACGAGTTAGCATGGTTAGCAAAAATTTAATATTATATTCGTTATAAATACTTATTATTCTACTAGGTGGGGAAAATTATACTATGAATGAAGCTATTGAGAATAAAAAAAGCTCTTTAGGACGCACAAAAAATATTAAAGTTAATTCTATTATTTGGCGAATGATTTTACCAATTCCTATTGTCATTATTATAGCAATGATAGCTTTTTGGCTTATCGTACCTTCAATAATTGAGGGTAATGTAAAAAAGAATGCTATTGCCCAAGGTGAGCAAACTGTAGATCAGTTCAAAATAATTCGTGCATATTATACCAAAAATATTATTAAAAAGGCGCTTGGTTCTGATTCATTAAAGCCGATGATTGATCATAAAGACAATCCAAATGCTATTCCATTGCCTGCTACTTTCATTCAAGATTTAAGTGAGCAATTATCGCAAAGTGATACTAATATTAAACTTTATTCTCCTTTTCCTTTTCCTAATCGTGAAAGTAGGGTTTTAGATGATTTTCAAACAGAGGCGTGGGCATTCTTAAGTAAAAATCCTGATCAAACCTTTTCAAGGCAAGAAAACATTGGCGGCAAAGAAGTTGTTAGGGTTGCTATTGCTGATAAATTATCTGCCAAGGGTTGTGTATCTTGTCACAACACTCGCCTTGATACGCCAAAAAACGATTGGAAACTTGGCGATGTTCGCGGAATACTTGAAGTTAATACCGTGATTGATAAGCAAATAGCTAGTAGCCACGCTTTAGAAAAAGAATTATTAATTGGAATATTCATATTTGGCATTATTTTATCTATTATCGCTATTTTCAGTGCTTTTTCTATCATTCGCCCAATCTCTGCTCTTAATAAAACAATGGATAAATTATCAGGTGGTGACTTAGATGTAAACATTCAAGGCTCTGATAAAAAAGACGAATTAGGCGATATGGCTCGTGCGGTTGAGGTTTTTAAGGATAATGCTATTAAGGTCAATTCTATGACTGAGGGCGAGCGTGAGGCGAGCCAGCAGCGTGCAAAAGA
>JAMONS010000025.1 GCA_027065555.1 Hyphomicrobiales bacterium
CCTTGTGCAACAAAAATTAGGCATACATCACGGTGCAGCGTTTGATATCCAAGCCGTTTGCTCTGGCTTTGTATTCGGGATTGCAACCGCTGATTCATATATAAAAAACCAGCTAGCCAAGCGAGTTCTACTTATAGGAGCTGAAACTTTTTCACGCATTGTTGATTGGAATGATAGAACCACCTGTGTGCTATTTGGCGATGGGGCAGGGGCAATGATTTTAGAGGCCAAAGAAACAGATGAAGATGTAGGGGTGCTTGCCTCCTCTTTAAGAACAGATGGTGCGGATTGGGATAAATTATATGTTGATGGTGGAGTTTCATCAACTGGCACTATTGGCCATGTAAAAATGCAAGGTAAAGAAGTTTTTAAGCACGCTGTTAGTATGATTTTTGATGTAGTTGATGACGTATTTGCAAAATCTGGGCACAATTCTGATGAGTTAGATTGGTTTGTTCCTCATCAAGCCAATAAACGAATAATTGATGCTGCTGGCAAAAAACTTAAAATCCCAAGTAAAAAAACTGTAGTAACAGTACAAAAACACGCTAATACTTCAGCCGCCTCAGTCCCGCTTGCATTAAGTCAGGCAGTGGGTGATGGTCGCATTAAAAAGGGTGATTTAGTAATGTTAGAGGCAATGGGTGGTGGTTTTACTTGGGGCGCATCACTAATTCGTTGGTAATGTTAATTGACCTAACGCAATGAAAGGTTTATCCTTTTATAAATATTCAATATTTCTTTTAACAGGGGATTATTCATGGCAAAAAAAACTGTAACAAGAGCTGACCTTTCAGAGGCTGTCTATCAAAATGTAGGTCTTTCAAGAACCGAATCAGCTGAGTTGGTTGATAAAATGTTTGAGCTTGTAAGTGAGGCACTAGAAAAAGATAAAAAGGTTAAATTATCTTCATTTGGCTCGTTTCTTGTACGCTCAAAAAGCGAGCGCATTGGCCGAAATCCAAAGACGGGTGAAGAAGTTCCAATTTTACCCCGTAAAGTACTTGTGTTCAAACCAAGCAGTGTATTGAAAAATAAGATAAATAAATCTATGATTGGCTCTTAATGTAAATTTTCTATTGGAGGAATATGTGGAAAAATCAGCAGACGCTTTTCGCACCATTTCAGAAGCTGCAACTGAGTTGGATTTACCCCAACATGTATTGCGCTTTTGGGAAACTCGTTTTTCTCAAATAAAACCCCTAAAACGTGGTGGCGGTCGCCGATATTACCGCCCCGATGATTTATTATTGCTCAAAGGCATTCGCCATTTATTATATGATAGAGGCTTTACCATTAAGGGCGTAAAAAAAGTTCTTAAAGACCAAGGCGTGCGCCAAGTAATTGCGATTGGGCAAACTGGTGCAATAGAGCCAGTAACTGTAGCCAATGCCGATGCTGATATGGCCGCATTGCCTTTTGGCTCAGGCGAGGGCTCAGGTTTAAGCCAAAAAGATCATAAAAAGCTAAGCGGAGTTCTAAAAGATTTGCTTGAAATGAAACGAGAACTTGATAGGGCAAGAGAATAGCTATCTTAGGAGATAATAGTAATTTAGGAATAATTTTCCTTGCACACAATAATCACTTTGTATAAGCCATTTTTAGTCGGGGCGTAGCGCAGCCTGGTAGCGCATTTGTCTGGGGGACAAAGGGTCGTCGGTTCAAATCCGGCCGCTCCGACCATTTTAATGCTAATTTTTAAGAAATAGCTAGTTTTAGCTAGATTTATCACGCCAATAATATGAAAGCTGATTATCCTCAAAAAGGTGCATTTTTTTAGCTTTAGCTTTTAGAAATATTTCTTGCCCGTTTTCAAACTTAAAATTACCCGATAATTTTACCACAATACATAAATCACCGTTCAGCGGTTCAAGGTGTGTAATAGGCTAACTTCACCCAAAGTTTTCAACAACCGCATTATCCCACAGGTCAAGCCCGAGGGCAGGCTCTACAGTTTCCACGCCTGCTCATACTAGCTTCCAGGTTATGCACCACTAAGAACGATTGCCACTCTTTACTTGTAAACTGGCTGCCCTGGTCAGAATGAACGATCACTTTACTCTTTGGTTTGCGCCGCCAAACGGCCATCAATAAAGCGTTCAGCGCAAGGCTTGTTTGCATCCGAGCGCCCATTGACCAGCCGACAACACGGCATGAGTATAAATCAATTACAACGGCCAAGTAGAGCCAGCCTTCATTAGCTTTGATATAGGTGATGTCTGTCACCCAAGCACTGTCTGGCGTAGCAATATCAAACTTCTGTCCAAGCTGGTTAGCCGCCACAATAGATGGCTTTGTGCCATATTTCCTAGAGCGGCGTTTGTAACCAACTTGCGCCTTAAATCCGCATTTTTGCACCAGCCTAGCAACCATATTAGGCGCACAAGACACGCCCATATCAAGTAAATCATGATAGATTTTACGATAACCATAAACACAGCCGCTCTCTAACCATGATTGCTTGATAAGCCTAGTGAGCCTACGCTGTCGCTTGGCCATTTTGCTTAAACCAGACTTGAGCCATGCGTAAAACCCGCTCGGATGCACCAGCAAAACACGGCACATGGCACGAATAAAAAACTCCATGCGGTGCGCTTTGATAAAGGCGGGGGTGTCCCCGTGTCAAGCACGGGGCAGGCTCTGGACGGGAGCATGGCGGGGGTGCCGGAGTCGGGAGCAAAGCGACCAACGGCGGCAAGAAAAAATGAGACCGACGGCGACAATATAAATAAAGCCGTACTTCACTTGGCTTCTTTGGCGAAGTACGCCGTGGCGTTCCGCCAGACAATTGATACTCAATCAATTGTTATTCTGGCTTCAATTTAATATATCACGTTCCTCAGTGGCCCTGCGGAGTTCAGCTCTAAGGCAGCGGTTCTCTTGAGCTTGATTACTTGCATCAGATCATCTGCTCATAAGGCTGGTAGGCGCTCGGCACAAATGTTACTTGATATAATAGCCAATGAAAAAACGGCACTAAAACACGAATTATGGGAAGCGCCGCTCACTATTGGAAAATCAACAGGGCCAGCGCCTAAAAATAGGAAATAGAGATGATTATAGTTGGCGGTGAAAATCTAGTTGATTTAATTGAGAAGGGAGAAAAGGATAGTGACCCTATATTTCAGGCACAATTAGGCGGATCACCCTATAATTGCGCTTTAGCTATTGGACGGCAAGGAGTAGAAGTTGCATATTTAACTCCCATTTCAAATGATAATTTTGGTGATCTTCTAGCAGATAATTTAACAGCCTCTAATGTTACATTACTTGCAAAGCGATCAAATAGACCAACATCACTAGCGCTTGCAACGCTTGATAAGGGCAATGCTAAATATCAATTTTATCGTGAAAATACAGCAGATCGCATAATTAACCTTGCGACGCTCAATAAGATCACCCCCAAAGAAGCAAAAGCGTTTTTTGTCGGCTCATTGGCATTAACCCAACAAAAAGATGGAAATGTTTGGGCTAAATATTTAATTCAAATGCAACAAAAGGGATTATTCATTGCGCTTGATCCCAATATTCGGGCAGATTTTATCAAGGATAAAAAGAGCTATCTTATACGTGTAAATAAAATATTAGATAATTGTGATTTGCTAAAATTAAGTGATGAAGATTTACATTATTTAGTGCCTAAGATGACACTTATAAATGCTGCAAAATCACTATTAGCAACATCATCAACAAGGCTAATTATAGTTACAATGGGAAAAGATGGCGCTTTTGCTGTTAATCGCTTAGGGCAATTAGTTAATGTTAAAGCCGTTAAAACAACTAAGTTTAAAGATAGCATTGGTGCTGGGGATACTTTTACGGCAAGCATTCTTGCCTATCTTTGCAAAAACAATCTCTTAAGCGCAAAATCACTAAGTGAAATGAGCGCTAAAAACATAGAAAACATGCTAAAACATGCCAGCAAAGCTGCTACATTAAATTGTGAAAAACTAGGGTGTAATCCTCCTTTTTCAAAAGATATAAAATAATTGATAAAATTCTATTTATTGCTCTTTATCTCGCTCTTATTTTTGCTCTTGCACCATTAAGGGGGGATTGCTCACAGCAGCCATTTAAGCTATTAGCTTTGCTTTATCTGGATAGAAAAAACATCTAAAATATAGGGAAGTTAATTGAAACCTGAACTACTTGAAATGCAACTTCGCCACTGGCATGAGCTTAAAGGTGGCAAGGCAACGCTTATTAATCTTTCAGAAAATCATACGTTTTGCATAGATATGCCAGATAAAACTAAACACATTATTCGTGTTCATCGCCCTAATTACCAGACATTTGCTGCAATAAATAGCGAGTTAATGTGGCTTGAAGCACTTAGGAGTGACACTGAATTAAACCTAATAACTCCTTTAGCAGGAATAAATAATAAATTAGTGCAACAGCTAAAAACTGAGGGCGACAATATATCTCATGCTGTAAGATTTGCCTTTGAGAAAGGGCAAGAAGCGGATCATGAAAAAGACGAGCATTTATTTTCTGACTTAGGGCGATTTGCCGCTATTTGTCATAATCATGCACAAAAATGGGAAACGCCTAAGGGCTTTTCTCGGCCCATTTGGAATGCCAGCGCAATTCTTGATAGGGACGGCTTATGGGGCGATTGGCGAAGCGCACCTAATGTAAAAGGTGAGGTGAGGGAGGTATTGGAGCGGCTTGACTATCGTCTTAGGGAGCAGCTAAATGAATATGGTACAAGTTCCAAACATTTTGGTCTTATTCATGCTGATATGCGTTTGGCAAATATTTTGCGCTATGAGGGACATTCAAGATTAATAGATTTTGATGATTGTGGCTTTGGTTGGTTTGCCTATGATTTTGCAGCTGCGATTTCCTTTTTTGAAGATAGCGAAAAAGTACCATTCCTTAAACAAAAATGGCTTAAAGCCTATCGCAAATATCGTAAATTTTCTAACAAAGATGAAGCAATGATGGACGCTTTAATCATGCTTAGAAGAATGGCGCTTTTAGCATGGATTGGATCGCATAGTGAAACAGATTTAGCTAAATCTCTTAAAAAGGGTTTTGCAAAAAACAGCGCTAAAATGGCCAGCAAATTTCTTATATAAGAGCAGGCCTGTTCTTACCTCGTAAATTTGTTATTTTTGAACTAGCTGCCACACCCCAAATTAATCCAACAATCAAATAGAACAACCTCCAGTGATCTATATCAATAATTGCAGCTTCGATCACTAAAGGAATAAATGTTCCTATTAATGGTATCATTAAAGTTCGGTTTAGAGAAGATTTGGTAATAACGCTAATCCCCTTTTTTAATGTTAGCCAAATTAATATTAAAAATATCAATCCTCCACCCCAGCCATAAGCATGAAATATATTGGCATAAGTATTATGTGGCGCTTCACCAATTCTGGTTTCTCTAAATTCAAATGGCCCAATGCCTAGTGGGTTCTCTATCGCTATTTCAAACGCATAGCCTTGTCGTCCAAATCGCCCCATTTCTCCACCACCATCATATTCTTGCACAACTTGGTTGCGTTGTGAGAATAAATCTCCAACTGCAGGAATAGAAAGTAAGCCAAGAAGTAAAATAACAGCTCCTAAACCACCAATAAAAGCTAGTATCATCATTCTTATTTTTTCTTTTGCGTTAGCTTCAAACCAAAAAACAAATGCAAAAACCAATATTGAAGCTAAGAGAAAAGCACCCCAGCCACCACGAGAGAAACTAACAAAAACTCCGATAAATAAGATGCCAATAAATATTATTGACCATATTGTTTTACGAAAATGCCCTAATAGGATTTTTTGTAATGCAAACATAGCAGGCAAAATCAAAAACGGGGCAAATACATTTGGATCTTTGAACAATCCCTTTGCACGTCCATAAAGAGTAAATAATTCTTCCCCCGGAATAAGCTTAAGATATGCCAATGTGCCAAGAAGCGATGCAATAAGCGCTGATGCCATCCAAGCTCGCATTATGTTTTTCATATTCTTGTGGGGTGCATCGGCGACATAATTTGCAACAAAATAGGAAGTAAAAAAAAGAAATAATGTAACAATAGTATAAATCAACGCTTCTGATTGTGGAACAAGTGAAACTTGAAAAACCCCTATCAGGGCAAATGGTGTGAACAAGGCCAAAAGAAAGAAAAGCCCAAATACTCTGGTATGAATCCCAACACGTGCAATTATTGCAACAGGTAAAATCAGAAAAAATGACAATTCATACGGTGTTGGCTCAATTAATACAAAACTGCCACAAAACACCCAAAAAGCAACAAGAAAGTGCAATGCTGGTTGGGCAAGAATGCTCAGCCTTTTACCATTATCAATATTATGGACTTTATGTCCAATATTTGCACTATAATCGCTCAATATGCATTCTCACTTTTTGTAAAAAGTGAAATGGGAGTAATGAGAAGAATTTGCAAATCTAATAGAAGTGACCAATTCTCAATATAATATAAATCATGCTCAACACGATGCAAAATCTTGTCAACTGTATCAGTTCCGCCGCGCCAGCCATTTACCTGCGCCCAACCAGTAATTCCGGGCTTAACCTTATGACGGGCAAAATAGCCATCCACTACATCATCATATAGCTTGTTAGCGACTTTTCCCTCCATTACGTGGGGGCGAGGGCCCACTATTGAGAGGTCGTTCTTTAGTACATTAAATAATTGTGGTAGCTCATCAATCGAAGTCTTGCGAATAAATTTACCAACTTTTGTAACTCGAGCATCCTCTTTTGTAACTTGTTTATCAGCTTTTGCATCTGATTGATCGCTATACATTGATCGAAATTTATAAATATAAAAAATTTCATTGTTAAAGCCATGTCTTTGTTGTTTGAAAAAAACAGGCCCCTTGCTTCCCAGCTTTATAGCCACAGCGGTAGCAATCATTAAGGGCGATAATAATATCAATGCAATAACCGCAACTAATTTATCAAATATCCATTTGAGGACTAAACTCCAATCAGAAATTGGTTTGTCAGCTAAATCAAGCATCGCTATTTCATCAACGTAAGAATAGGCATGAGGTCTAAATTTTAATTTACTCAAATGAGTACTAAGCCTGATATCAACTGGTAATACCCAAAGCTTTTTTAACATTTGCAAAACTCGACTTTCAGCAGAAACTGGTAACGAGACAATTATCAAATCAATTTTTGTCCTGCGAGCGAACTCAACCAGCCCAGCAATATTTCCCAATTTTGGACATTTCTCTACTTCACTTGGAGATCTTTTTTCTCCTCTGTCATCAAACATGCCCAACAATTCTATGTCACTGTTAGAGTTTTTGCCCAGTGATTTGATTAAAAATTTAACATCTTCACCCCCGCCAACAATAACAGCTCGCCTTCTAAGCCGCCCTTTTTTTGTCCAGCGCTTGATTGTTGATGAAATGGCTAATCTATAGAAAAACAAGAATAAAAAGCCAATAACATACCAGCTTACCATCCATACTCTTGATACAACGTCAGTAACCTTGAATAAAAAAGCAAAGATTAAAATAACAATAAACACGAACGACCAAGCAAGAAATATTTTCCCTATTTGCTTGCTTAATGAACGATATGCAGAGATTTTATGCGTGTTGGAAGTATTAAACAAAATATTTGTTAAGATGCTTGCGCTAAATATTGTCAGTAAATAAAAGCTAGTAGGTAAATTAACAACGTAATAGAAATAAATTATTGCCCCTATTATAAATATTCCAAGAAATTCAAATAGCTGAACAAGCCCAATGATTATTGTGCTTGAGAGTGTTTTTTCAATAGGTAGCGCAATTATCTTTTCTGCACTATCAGTTAATTTAGGTTCAAAATTAACATTATTATTTGGTGTTTTTTTGGTTTTGCTCATGATATCGATTAAGTTAAGTTAGAGATTGCTTGATAATAAGTGGCTTCTATTTCTTTTACCATTTTGTCTAAGAAGAAGGTTTGTTTTACATGTTTTTGGCGCATTTTTGCTTCATTTTTTGCTTCATCTTTATCAGTGAGGAATTTTTCCATAGCAATTTGTAAAGCTTCCTTATCGCCTGCTTTTATAAGATTTTTTGCCGTTGGACCAAAAATCTCAGATACGCCTCCAACATTGGTTGCAATAATTGGTCTATTGGCCGCTGACCCTTCTAAAACAACATAGGGCAGTGATTCATGTAAAGAAGGCACAACCAAGCAACGACCTAAAGTAAATACTTCGCGCGCTGGTATAACGCCGAGCATTTCTACTCGCCCCTTAAGGTCAGGCTCATTAATCCTAGCTTCAATTTGATTTCTTATTGGCCCACTTCCAGCAATAACTAGAGTTGCAGGTTTTCCATTAGCTGTGCGAATATTTACTAAAGCATCAAGCAATATCATAATCCCCTTTAATTGGCGCAACTCTCCAATAAAGGCAAAATCTTTGGCATTTTTATTTGCTTTGACAGGTACAAATTCAGCTGCCCTTAAACCATTATGAATAACAGGATTAAGGCATTTTGGCACAGCAATTTGAGCATGGAATTGTTCTTGCGCAAATTTGCTTTCAAAAATTACAGCGTTAGTTCTAGATAGTAAAATCCTATCAGCCAATCGATATAATTTTCCGCCAAACGAGCTTTTGCTGAAATGAAGAACCCCTCCATGAGGAGTATAAAGAGCAACTGATTTTTTGTTCTTTGCAAATCTGGCATTAACCGCGCCTTTAGCTCCATGCCCATGTAAAACATCTACATTTAACGAAGAAGCAAGTTTGCGTATTTTTAGAGGTGTCGTAATATCTGAAATACTTAACAACCGGCTCATCGGTAACTTATGAACTCCAAGCGCCAATTTTGGCTTTATCTCGTTTAATAGACCATCAGATTGGGCATTGTTGAATTTGCCATCAAGTACGATGCCAACCTCATGCCCACAATCTATAAGTCCATTTGAAAGATCAACAACATGCCTAAATAAGCCGCCAATAGGGGAGCGAAGAATTTGCAAAATTCGAAGTGGTGGATTGGCCAATTCTATCCCCTCTAAATGAAACTATAACCAACGATCAGTTATTACAATCGTATCGCCAGGCTGAATTGGGAAATCAAGTTGAACAGTTCCTTTGATCATTTCAGAACCTTGCTTGCGATAAATAATAACAAAAGAGCGCTCAGCAGTATCATTAAACCCACCAGCCAAAGAAATTGCCGCACGAACGCTCATGCCATATACATAAGGATATTGCCCACTTCGTGCAACTTCGCCTTGGATAAAAAAGGGCCTGTATGTTGCCATTTCTACCGCAACATTTGGGTTTCTCATATATCCATTTGCTAGAGCTGATGAAATTTTAGCCGCTACTTGCTTTGTTGTTAACCCTCGCACAGCTAACTGCCCCACAAGCGGATAGGAGATTGCCCCTCCATCGCCAACCTGAAAAGTACCAGTAAGTTCTCTATCTCCATAAACACTTACTCGCACCACATCTCCGCTATCAAGAGTGTATAAACCAGTGGTTTCAACTAGATAAGTATTGCCTTTGGGATTAATCGCACAGGCGCTAATACTAAGCGAGATAAAAACAATAATAATCAAACGCAACAAAAACATGAACAAGGCCTTAGTAATTAAATTTCCTCATTTGTTGCTGATTATAGTTAAGATTGTCCTTAAAATTTTGCATTTTCTTCAAATTTGTTATTTTTCTTAACGGCTTGCTTACTATGTTCGTTCAATAAAGAGGGAGCTTTATAAATATTGGTTGAGTTTATGATTTACGAAAACGAAGTTGAAACAAGAATGGATATGGGTGCATTATTTGGTGCAATTTTTAGTAAATTGCCAAGAATTATCTTTATTACATCACTATTATTAGTTGGGACATATTTTTTACTAACAATGCTTCCAGTGCAATATCGCTCAACGGCTTCAATTTTGGTAGAATCTCGTGATAGCGTATTTACAAGAGCCAATAATGCTACGCCATTTAGTGCTAGTGGCTCAGATCCTTCATATGTTCCATCTCATGTTGAATTAATAAAATCGCGCGACACTATTATGAAGGTGATTGAGAAGGAAGGGCTTCGCGATGTTGCGGAATTTAATGGCTCTAACAAATCATTGCTTGGATCTATAATAGGTTTAATTAGAGCCGCACCTAGCAATCAATCTTCTGATGAACGTGTGCTACTTGCCGTAGTTAAAAACCTGAAAATTACGCAACTGCGCTCAACTAGAGTAATAACTATAACTTTTAGCTCACAAGATCCAGTTCTCGCCGCAAAAGTTGCTAATTCAATAGCAAATATGCACGTTATGCAGCGTGCACAATTATCAGTTTCAGATACTGTAAATGCTACAAGTTGGCTTGAAGATGAAATTACTACAATGAGAAAATCTGTTTCGCAAGCCGAAGCAGCAGTTGCCAAATATCGCATTGAGAATGATCTTTTTGTTGGAAGTAACAACACTAATGTTTTAGATCAGCAATTAACCGTTATTGCTACGCAAATATCTCAAGCGCAAGAACGAAATAGCATTGCTCAATCAAGAGTTGATTTAATAACAGATATGCTTAAACAAGGGCAATCACTTGAAGGCACTCCAAATGTTAGAGATTCAGTTATTATTCAGCGCCTATCTCAAGATAAGGCCAGATTGCAAGGTGAAAGAGCACAGCTTTTAGCAACATTATTGCCAAATCACCCAAATATCCAGGCTATTAGCGCTCAAGTTTCTGAAATTGACAAACAAATACGCATCGAAGCACGTCAAGTAGCAAATGCACTGTCCGCAGAAGCAAAAACACAAATTCGTTTAGAGCAATCCCTCCGTGATGATTTAACTCGTCTAAAATTAGACGTATCTGGCGCAACTAGAAGTTCCGTTATGTTAAATGAATTAGAGCGCGAAGCAAAAGCGCAACGAGATTTGTTAAATACCTATTTATTACGCTATCGTGACGCATCAGCCAGAACAGATTCAAAATCCTTATTGCCAGATGTTAGAGTTGTAAGTCTTGCAGCTCCTGCAATAAAACCTGCATCGCCAAAAAAATCGTTCATTTTATTAGCGGTTGCGATAGTTTTAGTGGTTTTTCAAATATTACAAATCATGTCGGCTGAATTTTTATCTGGTCGTGCAATAAAAGAAGTAAGAACAACTAGATCAAGCAATGCTCGTAATCAGGTAATTGAGCAAGGAGCAGAGCTTACAAATTCAGAGCATTATACTGCACCACCAATACCTGCGAACAATTCGTCTTTTCAAGATAGCTCAATTAATGATGAAAGTCCGATATCAAATCTAAGACAAAATGCACGAAATGGCTCTGTAAAAAGCGCTAATCTTAAGAGAAATGTAGGAAAAGTATCTGAACAAATAATAAATACTAAGCAGCAAATTATTCTCGTTGCTAGTGTTGGAGCATCAAGTGAGGCAGCCATAGAAGCCTTAAGTGCAAACTTGATTAGAGGTTCAAAAAGTGTAGTTGAAATTGATGCGGGCACACGTAAAACTTCAGCTAGTTTAGGTATAACTGACCTTTGTGAAGGCTTAGCAGAGTATGGAGATATTGTTCAACGCCATGCAAAATCAAATTTTGCTATAGTAACATGGGGTCAACAGGCTAATCTAAATCATCAATCTAATAAATGCAAAACGCTGGCCTTTGCCCTAAGTGAATTATTTGATAGTGCAATAATAGATGTAGGGGAGGTGGGTATTACATCTTCAATGTCAGCATTTAGCGGGCTAGATGCACTTGTTATTTTAGTTATTGATAAAGATATGCACTATGCTTTTATAGATAATATTAAGCAAGATATTCATGCGCTTGGTTTTAGCAATGTGCAAATAATTGCAACTAATATTGATCAAGCAAAAGTTGCTTAAGTCGTAATAAAATTTCTTGTTTGAGAGTAAAGTATAAATGGGACAGTTTCGATATACATTATTAAATACTGCTTTTCAAATCTTATCAATAAGTAAAATCACACGATTAATTCGTAAATTCTCGAACTGCAAAGGTCTCATATTTACCCTTCACCGAGTTTTGCCCGATAAAGTAGCGCCATTTCAGCCAAATGCAATTTTGCAAATAACTCCGCAATTTTTAGAAAGCGCTATTATTAAGACAAGAGAGCGTGGCTTTGATATTGTAACTCTTGATGAAGCGCAAAGAAGAATTTGCTCAAAACAAAAAGAAAAGCCATTTGTCGTTTTCACATTTGATGATGCTTATCGTGATAACCTCACCTTTGCATTGCCAATTTTACAAAAGCATAAATGTCCATTCACTCTTTATGTTCCAACAGCATTTGTTGATGGCAAGGGAGAATTATGGTGGCAATTATTAGAAGATATAATTAGCAAAAATGATAATATTATCTCAGATGACGGCGATATAAAAACCAAAACAATAAAACAAAAACAAAAAGCCTATGATAAATTATATTGGCAAATGCGTAAAATACCTGAGCCTGAGCGAATTAAATTGGTGCGAACATTAGCCAAAAATCATGATATTGATTTAGATAGTCATTGCCAAAATCTCATCATGAATTGGCAAGAGTTAGAGATTTTTGCAAATGAGCCATTGTGTACTATTGGGGCGCATACGGTTCATCATTATGAATTAGCAAAATTGAGTGCAGTGGACGTAAAAAAAGAAATCAAACTTAGTGCAGATACTTTAGAAAAGAAACTTGGCAAAAGACCAAAACATTTTTCCTATCCTATTGGCGCTAAAAGTTCTGCTGGAGAAAATGAATATCAAATAGCCAAACAGTTAGGTTTTTTAACTTGTGTAACTACTCTGCCGGGTGGCCTATATTCAAAACATCAAACGCAATTAAACCATTTGCCAAGAATTTCCCTCAATGGGCTTTTTCAAAACAAGCGATATCTTGAGGTTTTTTTGACTGGTGCGATTTTTGGTCGTTAGAGCCAATTAGGGAGCAAAGTTAGGGACAAGAATTTTACGCTTTCTTAATCATCAATTCCTTTTTTAGTCATTATCCCAGCCACACTGCCCTTAATTAACGCCTTCTCCATAATTTTACGCTTTTCTAGCAATGGGAAATTGGCAGGGCGCATATTAGAGTTGGTGCTAGTTGCATTCAAGCATGTAGGGGTTGCAAATGAATATGATGGTGTTTAAAGAAATATCTAGGCTTATCCCTATATTTCTTGTGGTTCTTGCAGTTACAATAGGAGCTCGCTTTGTAGCAAATGATACAGTGGATAAAACCGCTCGTGATAGTGCTCAATTTGCTGCAACTACTTGGGCAAGTAACGTTGCAAAATATATTCCTAATATTGAGAATGTGCTGTTAGGAGAGCAAGTAGTTAGTGGTGAAACAATGAAAACTATGGCTCACCGCCAACCAAAAAACATTAAAGCATATCGCATTTATGATAAAGATAGAACGTTAAGGCTTGAAAGAAATAATAGCAATTTATCCTTTGATTATGATATTGCCATAGGTAAAAAAACCAGCAAACCCTTACAAGCAATCAACTCGGAAAATCTTTTTTTTAAGAAAATCCAAATCAATGAAGGAGACCACTCTAACTCTAGTTTCGGCTCAAGAGCCATTGTTCCGCTAAAGTTGGATTCTCAGATTATTGGTTATCTTGAAATTCTGGCAATAGAATCTAATGTTTTTAATAAATTCCGCAAGCAATTTTCAAAAGCTACATTTAGTTTTATTATTCTAATGTTTGCCGCATTTTTATTTCCTGCTATTCTTTATTTGCGTCGCACAGTACAGCTTGAGCATACTTCTAGACGTCTTCGTCACAACGCAGAGTATGACAATTTAACAGGTGCATTAAATCGTGGGGCATTTACTAAGTTCATAGACAAAGAGCTAATTATAGCTTCTGAAAGAGGTTATTCTATTGCAATTCACTTTATAGATTTAGATCGTTTTAAAGAAATTAACGATACCAAAGGGCATGAAGCTGGAGATGATATATTAAGCCAAACAGCAAAGAAATTGCAAGAACTGCTTAGTCCACGTGACAGACTTGCCAGATTGGGAGGTGATGAATTTGTAATCTTCCAGCCATATTTTATTGGTTCTTCAAACAAGGCAATGCAGTTAGCAAATGAAATTGTTGAAGTGTTAAAAAAACCATTTATTGTTGATAATACTAATATTCAAATCGGAGCGTCTGTTGGCATATCGCATTTTCCACGTGATGGTAAACAGATAGATGAGTTACTAAGAACAGCCGATCTTGCTTTATACAAGGCAAAGGAAATGGGACGTTCTCGTGCTTTAGAATTTGATGCTTCAATGGAAACAGAGCGCCAATCACGTCAATCAATCGAGCGATTATTACGAACTGCTCTTGCAGGCAACAGATTTTATCTCAATTATCAGCCTTTCTATGACATGAAAACTAGTAAGTTGCGTGGTTTTGAGGCATTGCTCCGTATTAAAGATAAAACTGGCAAGCCAATTTCACCAGATATTTTCATACCGATTGCAGAAGATATTGGTCTGATAGGAGAAATTGGTGAGTGGGTTTTAAGAGAATCTTGTAAAACTGCCAAAGATTGGCCAAAAGATATGACTATATCTGTAAATCTTTCACCAGATCAATTCCAAACTCATGACATGCCAAGTTTGGTGCAAGATGTTTTGAAGTCAACAGGCTTAGCCCCAAGCCAATTAGAGCTTGAAGTAACCGAAGGGCTACTCATAACTGATTCTGATAAAGTTCTATCAGAACTAAAATTAATCAAAAAACTTGGTGTATCCATCGCTCTTGATGATTTTGGTACTGGTTATTCATCGCTTAGTTATTTATGGCAGTTCCCATTTGATAAACTCAAGGTAGATAAATCATTTATCAATACGCTAAACGTTGCTGGCTCAAAATCACAAGAGATATTATCAACCATTGTAGCGCTTGGTAAAGTATTAGATATGAAAGTTACTGCCGAAGGGGTTGAAACAGAAAAACAAGCAAAACTATTACGTTCCTTAGATTGTGATTTAGTGCAGGGATATTTATTCTCCCGTCCACTTGATTTGGTAGATGTAGCAGCTGAACTTATTAAGCAAGTGGATACAAGAAAAATGTCGAAATCAAATGACAGTGCTAAGCAATCAGCTCCCGTGCGAGCAAGTAGATAATAATCAATCAGGCCTAGCCATCCATTTTATCAAAATACCAGCAGGGATCGCCCATGCAAACCCTGCTACTGAAAAATAAATAAGCAACAGCCAAGTAGGGGCGTTGCTAAGAGTCTTTTCATATATAATAGTGGCAATGACAGGGTAAATAATAAGCAGTCCTAGCATTATAAAAAGCCCTGCTAATTTCCGATTGCGTTGGGTCAATGCTAATTTCCTCATAATATTACGGTGGCGTGAGCCTATTAATAATTAGCCTGCGTAGTGTGAACGCAAAGAAAAAGCAATAGCTGTGAGCAAAGCAACCTAGCGAGATATAGCTTGGAAAAAGAATAAATAGCGGGGGTGTTCCGCCTACGCTAAAGCTTCGGCGGACAAGCGGGGACGGGCAGCCTGCGTACTTGTTAGCATGGGAAAAGAATAAACGGCGGGGGTGTCGGGGTCGGGAGCGACAAGCGACCAACGGC